>JAGTVE010000182.1 GCA_018224485.1 Thioalkalivibrio sp.
GCCTCGGCTCAGGAGGAGCTGGCAGATCTCGAAGGCACGACCTACGGCGTCATGCTGGGCGATCTGCAGCTCCAGCTCGACAAGCTCGAGGGGGCTTCGAGCGACGAGTACGACACGGTACTGCACCAAACGGCGCTGGTGATGGCCGAGCAGAACCAGATCATGATTCGGATGATCGACGCCCTGCATGACAAGGTTAATGGTCTGATCGAGGATGATGAGACCAATATCAGTTCGGGTGTCGATAAGTTCGAAACTCTTGGTAGGGAGGTCGACTATCGCCACCGTCGCTGGTCGCGATAGTGCGGGGATCGCGGGTTGTGCGCGGCATTGTTTTCGCCTCGGCGCCAGGTTGCTCGCGATGCCGGGGTTCATCGCGGTTTTCGTAACCTGCGAAACGTGTGCGCTAGTCCAGGACCGATGCGAACTGCAGTGAGGCCAGGCGCGCGTACATGCCTCCCTCTTCCAGTAGCTGGGCGTGCGATCCCTGGGCCACGACCCGTCCGCCATCGAGCACCACGATGCGGTCGGCCGCCTGTACCGTCGCCAGACGATGCGCGATGGTCAACGTGGTTCGGCCGCGGCTGATGCGCAGGAGTGCCGCCTGTACGAGGCGTTCACTCTCTGCATCCAGGGCGCTGGTGGCCTCATCGAGCAGCAGGATCGCCGGGTCGCGCAGAATCGCGCGCGCCAGCGCGATGCGGGCCCGCTGACCGCCGGAGAGTCGCACGCCGCGTTCCCCCAGGTGCGTATCCAGTCCCTCCGGGAGCGCGGCGATGAAGTCCATGGCATAGGCCGCCTCGGCGGCGGCCCGGATGCCGGCTTCCGACGCTCCCGGCGCACCGTAGGCGATGTTCTCCCGGACGGTGGTCGCGAACAGCACCGGCTGTTGCGGCACCAGCGCGATCCGTTCCCGAAGGGCAGTCGTCTCCACATCACGGATATCGACACCATCGACACGGATCGAACCGGCATCGGGATCGTAGAAACGCAACAGCAACTGGAACAGGGTCGTCTTCCCGGCCCCGGAAGGTCCGACCAGTGCCACCGAGGCACCGGCCGGGATCTCCAGGTCGATCCCCTGCAGGGCCGGGGGCTGTGGGCGCGTTGGGTAGGCGAACCATACGCCCTCGAAGCGGATAGCCCCAGTGGCTGGCTCGGGAAGGCGCACCGGATGCCGTGGCAGGAGTGGTCCGGAACGCGTCTGCAGCAGGGCCAGTAGACGCTCGGCCGCGCCCGCCGCGCGCAGCAGTTCGTTGGCGACCTCGCTGAGGGCCGCCACGGAGCCGGCGACAAGCACCGCGTAGAACAGAAACCCCGCAAGCTCCCCCGGCGTGATCCTGCCGTCCAGGACATTGTGTCCTCCAATCCAGAGGACGCCGGTAATCAGCATGAACATCAGCAGGATCACCGACGCCGCCAGCAGTCCGGTCACCGCGGCCCGGCGGACGGCGGCACCGAAGGCCGCCTCGACGGCACTGGCATAACGGGCGCGCTCGGCCGCTTCCTGCACGTGGGACTGCACGGTCTGGATGGCGTACAGACTCTCATCCACGCGTCCGCCCACCGCTGCGACCCGGTCCTGGGTCTCGCGCGACAACCGACGTACCCGGCGTCCCAGAGACCATACCGGCAGCGCGACCACGGGCAGTCCCAGCAGCAGCCAGAACGTCAACATGGGGCTGGTCAGCAGCATCAGGATGAGCCCGCCCACGATCAGGAGCAGGTTCCGCGCGGCAATGGCCAGGGTGCTGCCCACCACGACCTGGATCAGGGTGGTGTCCGCAGTGAGCCGCGAGATGACCTCGCCGGTACGGGTGCGCTCGAAAAAGCCGGGGTCCATCTCGATCACATTGGCGAAGACCGCCCGCCGCAGATCGGCGACGACGCGTTCCCCCAGCCAGGTCACGAGATAGATGCGCAGTCCCGCGCCGGCCGCCATTACCGCTACCGCGCCCAGCAGGGTCAGAAGGGCTCGATTCAGTGCAGCGGGATCCTGCTCGCTGAGCCCGGCGTCCACCAGGAGACGTAGAACAAAACCGAAAGCCAGGATGGCCCCGGCGCCGAGAAGCAGCGCCAGGATGCCCAACAGCAGGGTGCGCAGGTAGGGTCTGACAAAACCCGCCAAGGGCAGGAGCACACGCAGGTCGTGGCCCGCCGGCCGTTGTGCCGGGCTATCGTCTCGACCGTTCATGATGGTCCATGGGACCGGCTCTGGGCGAAAGGTTCCATAGGCTGGACTAGCCCGGGTAGATAGTGCCGAACACGCCCGAAAATTGCGTCTAGGATATCGCGGAAACTCCGCCGGCAATCGGAGTCAAAATAGATTCCGTTCGAGGTGTAACCACGACAGACCGTGGGGCGGGATGGCCACCCCTGAGCCGGCACGGTGCGAAACGCATTGCGCTCGTCTGTTTCCGGTACGCATGGAAAGTCTGCGCAGGGCCTCGGGCTGGCTCTAACCCGCGAAACATGGCCCGACGGGAGGCATGGAAGTGATCAAGATGTACTCGAGAAGGATGCTGCTGCCCTTCGTCGGCGTGGCGCAGATCGCCGAGATGGGCAAGGTGCGGGCCCTGAGCATGGACGGTGATTACTGGTCGATTCA
>JAGTVE010000183.1 GCA_018224485.1 Thioalkalivibrio sp.
AGAAAGGCGCGACTTG
Organism: Thioalkalivibrio sp.; assembly: GCA_018224485.1. GTDB lineage: Bacteria > Pseudomonadota > Gammaproteobacteria > Ectothiorhodospirales > Ectothiorhodospiraceae > Thioalkalivibrio. The sequence continues at coordinate 17 of JAGTVE010000183.1, forward strand.
TACGTTAACCAGGAGAGCATCATGAGACTGATCACGACCCTGACCCTCGCCTGCACCCTGGCCCTGGCGATGCCCGTGCTGGCCGAGGACCGTCCGGGTCATTTCCAGGGCAAGCCGGCCGAAACGGTGGAAGAGGCCCTCGCCATCCTGCACGTGCACAACCCCAGGCTGGAGGCGCTGGTGAAAAAGGATACCCTGACCCCGGAGGAGGTCGTTGTTGAGGTCCACCAGCTCACCTACACGCTGGAGAACGCGCTCGAGATACTCGCGGACGAGCACGAACGGGTAGCGGAGTTGCTGGAGGAGGTCCACGTCGCCTCGGAATACAACGACGTCGCCACGGTCAAGCGCAGCGGTCGCGAGTACCTGGAGCGGTTGCAGAAGCTCATTCCCTGAGTCCGGCCCGCCGGCCCGGGGCCGGCCCGGGGCCGGCCCGGGGTCGGACCAAGCCAACACCCTGTTTCAAGGGAAAAATGTCGCGAAAAAGGGGTCATTTGAGGCCTTGAAGGGCCCTTTTTGACCCCAAAATTGGCCCTTCAAGCGCTGGGAGAAGACGTTCGCCGGCGACAGCCAGGCTATGGACGCAGGGGCGATGAAGGGACCTTGGGAGAGATGTCCTCGTCGCCCGTTTTTGATGCCGAAAACGGCCTTTTAAGGCCCTGTGGCTACTGTTTCATGGGTTTATTGCTCCATCTATCAAGGGGTTGGGTTGGTCCGACCCCGGGCGGGTTGGGATTCGAGGGCGGCGCGGTCTTCGGGCGTGTTGATGTTCAGGAAGGCTGCGGGCTGATCGGACAGATCGGTGGTGGCCATGCGCTGCTGGGCACACCAGGTATCCACCTTGCGCCCACCCGCCGCCACAAATGCCCGGAGGTCGGTCAGCAATGACCGATGGATCAGGGCGAATAACGGTTGCAGACGGCTCCCGTCGTGAACCACCGCGAGTTCCGCAGACGCTGCGAGTGCCGACCGAAGCAGCCGGTCAACGAGGTCCTCGGGCAGAAACGGGCTGTCACAGGGCACGACGGCCAGCCAGGGCTGGTGCGTTGCAAGCAGGCCGGAGAGAATCCCGGCCAGGGGCCCCGGATAGCCACCCTCACGGTCTTCGATCACCGGGTGACCGTAACGCGCGTAGAGTCGCCGGTTTCGATTGGCGCTGATCACGATCTCGTCCACCTGCGGCCGGATGCGTTCCAGCACGTGTTCGACCATGGGCCGGCCGGCCAGTGGAATCAATCCCTTGTCCTCACCGCCCATCCGGCGCGCGCGTCCCCCTGCGAGAACGAGGCCGGCTACGTCCACCTCCCGCGTTGCGCGGTGTCTGGCGGTCATGACCGACTACGGTGCGCACCGTCCGGAACCAGTTTGGTCCCTGCGCCGCACAGTTTTCGTTTCGGGTTGCAGGAGGTCGCGCCAGGGCTCGCGACGGTTGTCGTCAGCACTGCAGACTCGGGCCGCGTGCGGGGCAGGGCGTCACCTCGCGACCTCCGGAAATCCAGGATGTGATGCCCCGGGAGACGTTGTACACCTGCTGATAACCGGCCTGCTCGACCAGCATGCGCGCCAGGATGTCGGTACGGTTCCCGGTCCGGCAGATCAGCACCACAGGTTGAGCTGGATCGGTCAGTTCGCCGAACAGTGCGGGGAATTCCGGCGTGATTCTGCCCTGCTCGTCGAATGCGGTGATCAGGTAGCTGCCAGCGACCACGCCCGTCTGGCGCCATTCCTCCGGACGACGGATGTCGACCACCGTAACGCCCTGCTGCACCAGGCGCTCAAGACCGTCATTGTCCACGGGTTCGTACGGTGGCGCAGACAGCAGTCCCGGCAGCGCCCAGATGCCGAGTGAGGCCAGGAGAAGGATCGGTGCGAAGATCAGGAGCATGCGTTTCATGAGAAGGAGGCAACCCTGGTTAAGATGAGAACGGACCGCTCGATGCGGGGCGAGCATCTCTGCAGGGGATCCGGTTCGTTGTCGGACCTGCCGGGACGAACCCGTTCTTCGGTGGCAGGGGTCCGTGCCTCCCGCATGGTACCGCTGACAGCCGCAACAGTGCAGGGCTGATCAGCTCTCGCCAGGGTGGATTGTGCGGGAAACGGTGATGAAGGGCGAGGCCTTTTCCCCCGGACCCATTACCCTCGGAATCCTGCCGTTCGCCCTTTGTGCCAGCCTTCCAACGTTCGTAGCCACTCCCGGCGAATCGGTCTCACCGGCAGGAGACCGCAAAAACCCACCCCTCCCCCGCAGTGGGGAGGGGTGGTGCGCTGAACCGCGTCAGGTCGAAGGCTGCCTCTCGTCAGCTACCAGGTATTGATTGCCCAGCTTGATCAATGCCGCCGCCACCGCAATGCCAAGGACGAGGATGGCGAGTTCGGGCAGGTTGGGGCGATAGGCCTGGATCTCGCCAAACCAGCCAACGTTCGGACCGAGCGACACCAGCTGACCGGTGATGACGAAGTTGTACGCGACCCAAAGCGTCGCGACGAGCCCGAAGGCAGCCAGAATGCGCGGTGCGAGTCCCGCAAACAGAGCGATGATCACAAAGGGCAGGATTGTCCAGAAGTCCACCCAGCCCTGTAGCGCTGGCACGGGGCTATGGGCGTCGTAAAACAGCTTCAACCCAAGGAGAATGATCCAGAGGACCGCGAGCATGCGGTAGGCCGGCGTCATCAGCTCCGTCAGCCGGCCTTGCGGCTGCGTAAGGATGATGACGGCGAAGCCTGCCACCAACGCGACGGGCAGCGTGAACAGGGAGGTGTACATCCCCGCGTAGTCGGCGCGTCCGATGACCGTTCCGAACACTGCGCCGATCATCATCGCAGCCGCACTCGCGACCACCAGGGTGGCCCAGGCCAGCGGTCGGTCCAGGGGTCCATGGCGACCCATCACGTCCATCACGAGCTTGATGATCAACAGCACCAGTTCGGCCGAGTAGAGTGCGCCCATCCACCAGATCGGGGAGAGCGGGTTCGGGGACAGCAGGATCCAGATCATGTTGAGAATCGAGCCCAGCTCGGTGGCCAGGGCGGTGAAGGCTCCGAGGAGCAACCCGATGGCCAGAACGAGCAGCGCGCGCGTGCGCTCCAGGATCGCGTTTTTCTGCGCCAGTAGCCCGAAGGCGATGACGATGGACACGCCCGTGCTCATCAATGCGAGGAAGATATAGGTCACCAGCGGCAGTGTCCAGACCAGCGCATTATTGGCCGCGAACAGGTGACCGAAGAACATCTCGTACAGACCGATGGCGCCTCCGATCATCAGGCCCAACACGATCAGCAGCCAGCTGGGTGTCATGAAATCTTTACGACTGACATTGGAGTTCATGATTTACGCTCCTTGACCTTCGCCGGCGGGACGAGGGGGCTCGAAACGGCGTTGTGGTTTGTAGTCACGGATGTAGATGACCCGTGGCCGGGTCCCCAACTCTTCGCGCAGTCCCTTGCCTCCGTGTTTCGCGACGAGTCTGCTGACTTCGCTGTTGGGATCGTCGATATCGCCGAACTGACGTGCACCTGAGGGGCAGGCGTCGACACAGGCCGGTGCCAGTCCCTCGGCCAGGCGATGATCGCAGAAGGTGCATTTCTCCACGGAGCCGACGGGACGAACGACGGGGTAGGTCGTGCCACGCTCGGGGTTGCCGTGCGGCGAGCCTTCGCCCCCGGCTGCCTCGACCATCCCCGCGGGCGAGAAGCAACCTTCCGCCAGGGGATCTGTCGAGGCCCAGCTTTTGTGGGGCGTATCCCAATTGAAGCTGATGACACCGTACGGGCAGTTGACGATGCAGGCCTTGCAGCCGATGCACTTCTTCGTGTCATGCAGCGTCAAGCCCGTTGCCGTGTCCTTGTACATGGCCTGAGTGGGGCAGCCGGCGACACAGGGCGCATTTTCGCAGTGGTTGCACATCGTGGAGATGTACTCGTAGCGAACGGCGGGGAACTTCCCGGTGGTACGCGTGATCTTGTCGCACCAGTTGATGCCCACCGGGGTGTTGTTTTCGATCTTGCACGCGATGGTGCAAGCGGCGCAGCCCACACACAGCTGCTGGTCAATCACCATTCCATATCCCATGACTCAAATCTCCTGGCAGTTGCCGGCTTCAGACCTTCTCGATGCGGACGCCGTTCTGGCCGGCAAACACCGTCGAACCCGAGAGGCGGTCGAAATCCAGTGGAATGATCTCGTTGTTGTTGCCACCGATGGCGGTCTGGCCGAAGTCCCTTGCGGTATGACGGCCATAGGCCCAGTGGCCCATGCCGAAGGACTTGAGCACGCAACCCGGCCGTACCCCCTCCCAGACGCTGACCTTGCAGGTGATGCTGCCGGCTGGGGACACCAGGCGAATGTCATCGCCATTCTCGAGACCGAGGCGTTCGGCATCGGTCGGATTGATCTTGGCCGCATCCTCGAACTTGATGTCACCGGGTTCGACGTCGCGTTCACCCGTATACCAGTAGTGATTGCAGCCCCGACCCTCCCGGTTGAGTTTGTGCTTGGCATCGACGAACAGCATCGGATATTCCGACTCGCTGCCCTTGCGGACGGGATTTTCGTAGTGGGGTATGAAGGCCAGATCCCCCCGAGCCTCGTAGTTGCAGACCTCGAGGACGCGGTCGATGCTGACGTCATGCTTTTCGGCGTGCTTTTTCAGGGCCTCCTTCAAGCCCTCGCTGAAGAACTCGAAGTTGCCGGTCTTCGTCCCCATGTCGCCCCACCTTGAGCGGAAGGGATAGCGATCGCTGGTCCACATGCCCACCTTGCGAAACTCATCCCAACTCCCGAGCTTCGTTCCGCCGACATCCGAATTCGGATCCCAGAAGGGTTTTGTCATGATCTTGGCCATGTAGAGGCCGAGTTCCTCGCCGTTTTTCGGCTGCGCGCCGGTTTCGGGGTCCCGGAACTCGTTCTTCAGGTACTCCAGCGGTGCGCTGAAGCCCTTGCGCTCGAGGGCCTCGGCCAGCAGCCAGGGAATCTCGGATTCGTCATGCTTGACGTCGCCAAGCTTGACCATGGGCTGCTGAATGCCGACCACCCCGTAGCCGTTTCCGGAGTTGGCCACCACGTTCCAGCGCTCGAACATGCTGTGCGCGGACGGCAGGACAATATCCGCCAGCATCGTCGTCTCGGCCAGATTGAGGGTCGAGATCACCATGAAGGGCACCTTGGCAAACGCCTCTTCGAACTGCCGGACCCCGGTACTGGAGAATGCGAAGTTGTTCCAGCTGGCGTAGACGACTTCGATCGGGTAGGGGTCCTCTTCGAGAATCGACTCGGCAATCTGGCTGGTGACCACACCGCCGCCAGACTTGCCTTTCTTTAGCGCCGGTAGCTCCAGTCGCCCGCGTCGGTCGATCTTCTCCATCTTGCTGTGGACCTTGGCCAGTTCGTCGAGGTAATCGGCGCTGCCCGCGAGCTTGCCGGTGGGACGCGAGCTGAAGCGCATGCTTCCACCCTCGTTGTCAGCCGCACCAAGCAGACCTACCAGGGCATGACCGCACATCGAGGCATAGGAACCCCGTGGCGTCATGTGCATGCCCCGCGACAGCCACACGCCCACATGCGGTGCTGCGGCGCCCAGATCCCTGGCAACGCGAACGAGTTGATCAACTGGAATATCGGACTTTTCCGCCGCCCATTCCGGCGTGCGATCCTTGAGTTCCAGGTTCCACCACTTCACGAGGCCATGGGTGTAGCGCTCGTCGAAGTCCTCTTCGGAGACGGACTGGCCTGGTACGAAGCGGTTTTCGCCGTCAACAAAGTCCCCAACGAAGGGCTTGTGCCAGAGGCCTTCGGTGAGAATGAGGTGGGCCAGGCCGAGCGCCACGGCGGAATCCTCACCGGGCTTGACCGGCATCCACTCGTCCGCCTTCTGGGCTGTCGAGGAGAACCGTGGATCGATCACCGCCACCTTGGCCCGATCGAGCATGTCGCCCCACTCGCGCGCGGCAAAGGAGACCTGGCGGTTGGCGGCGATCGGATCGGTACCGAAGGTCAACTGATAGCGGCTCGCCTTGATGTCGTACTGGCGATAACCCCAGAAGCCCTCCATGTAGTACGGACCGAACTTGTCGGCCTCGCCGCAGATCGCAGAATGAGAGATGTTGTTGGGCGAGCCGATGATCCTGGTGATCTCCGTGAGCATCACGCCGTTGAAACCGCCGTAGCGCCCCCGGGTGGTCATGTACCGTTCCGGCACCCCGCGCTCACGAAGGTCCAGGAGCTTCTCGGCGAGGGTATTCATCGCCTCCTCCCAGCTGATCCGAACGAAGCCGGGGTCCTCGCCGCGACCCTTGCGCGGATTGGTCCGCTTCATCGGGTAACGCACGCGATCCGGGTCATACAGCTCGGTCAGCGCCATGCTCTGGCGCACGCATCCGGACTTGCCGGTGATCTTGGAGTGCTGGTTGCCGCGCACGTGGAAGACGCGGCCGTCCTGCACGTAGGCCTCCTTCATGCACCAGGTGGTGCAGCCCTGGCACACTGTCGGAACCCACTTGCCCGAACCCGGGGTGGGCACCCTATCCGCGGCATGTGCGATGCCGGCCCGGACCAGGCCCTGCGTGATCGGATTGAGTTGAAAAAGCGTCGCGAGGCCGAGCGCGCCCGTTCCAGCGAGGAAGGCCCGGCGGCTGAGCTTGTGTTCGTTGAACCCTTGCATGCGTGCACCCTCCGTTTTCGTCGGCGCACGCCCATCAGGCATTCTTATCGGGTC
>JAGTVE010000184.1 GCA_018224485.1 Thioalkalivibrio sp.
CCCGCAAGCGGGAGAGGGGAGGAATGCGCGTTCTTTCACGCCAATAACGCATACCGGCCTATTCACAGGGTACCGCGAAACCCTCTCTGCCCGCGCCCGCCCCTGCACCCACGCCAAAGGCTGGAGCGGGGTGTGCCGGGTCCGGATCGTCGGGGGCCACGGATGGCCGTCGTCGAGCGCCCATGGAAGGCTCGAGCGTGTCCGGACCCGGCACACCCCGCTCCAGCCCTTACCCGCCCGACACACACCGTCCCAGCCCAACCCCCGTCACCCTGGCGCATCGCCACCATCAGCGCACCACCCGGCGCACCCATCCCGCCGTCGCCACCGCGGCACCGGCCCCCGCCAGCACCGCCGCGAAGAGGTAAACGGACGCCGGACTGACCCCATCCCAGAGGTAACCACTGGCGAGGCTTCCCACCGCCCCGCCGAGCCCGAAGCTCAGCGAGGAGTACAGCGCCTGCCCACGACCCTGCAACCGACCGGAGAAATTAAGGTGCACGAGCGAGATCGCGGCCGCGTGATAGACCCCGTAGCTCGCCGCGTGCAGAAGCTGGATCAGGACGAGCGCCGACAGGCTCTCGGGCACGGTGGCCAGCAGCCACCAGCGCAGCGTGGTCAGCAGCAGCGCCAGTGTCACCAGGGGCCACGCCCCGAAGCGCAGGATCAGGCGCGGCATCAGCAGGAAGACCAGTACCTCCGCCGCCACCCCGAGGGCCCAGAGCTGCCCCGCGACGGCCCGGCTGAAGCCCTGCGCCTCGACGTACAATGTGAAGAAGGCGTAATACGGTCCGTGGCTCGCCTGCATGAAGAAACAGGCCAGCAGCAGTGCAATCACCTCGGGTCGACGGAGCACGGCCGACAACGCGCCCGCTCCGTCCCAACCGAGTTCACCAACCGGCGGTTCGCGAACCTGAAGCGTGGAGAGGTAGAGCCCGGCGAGCAGCGCCAGCATGATCCAGGGAAGCCACTGGATCGACATTGCGTCGAACAGCCACCCCAGTCCAGCCACCGCCAGGATGAACCCGATCGAACCCCACAGGCGCACCAGTGCATAGCGGTGGCTGCCATGTCCCAGCGACCGCAGCGTGGTCGCCTCGAACTGCGGCAGGATCGCGTTCCAGAAGAAGCTGAAGACCGCCATCACCACCGCCAGCCACCAGTAGCCGGAGTGGAACAGCACCCCGCCGAAGGTCAGCAGCCCCACCAGCGCGCCCAGGCGGATGATCGGCATGCGCACACCAGCCCGGTCCGCGAGCCAGCCCCAGACGTTCGGCGCGACGATCTTCGTCGCCAGGATGATCGCCATCAGCTCGCCGATCTGCGAACCGGTGAAGCCCAGCTCGGCGAGATACGGCCCCCAGAAGGGCATGAACGCCCCAATGCTGGCGAAGTAGAAGAAGTAGAAACTGGAAAGGCGAACGTGCTGATTCACCGGGGTATTCAATCGGTCCACCCGATCACGGGACGCCGTGAATACATCCCTGTCGGCTTGACGGCAGCATCCCTGCTGCCGACACCCGTGATCGGGTGGACCGATCGAACACCGCGAACCACGGGAGCACCCTTACCCCGTACGCAAAAGGGCCGAGTGGGGGTGCCCCGGTTTCGGACCGTTGGCGGTCATGGATGGCCGCCATCGAGCGCCCATGGATGGCTTGAGCGTGTCCGGAACCGGGGCACCCTCGCTCGGCCCCTACCCCCACACAATATGGCAGCCGGCTCGCCGCGATGCGGAAAAAACCCATTACGGTCAGCCCTCGCCGGTCTCGGTGTACTGGTGCAGACCGGTGTGTACGTCGGCGTTCTGTGCCCGGTGCCGCAATGCGTGATCCATCAGCACCAGGGCCAGCATGGCCTCGGCGATCGGCGTGGCGCGGATGCCCACGCAGGGGTCGTGGCGGCCCTTGGTGACCACCTCCACCGGTTCGCCGTCGATGTTCACCGTGCGTCCGGCGAGCCGGATGCTCGAGGTCGGTTTCAGCGCCATGCTCACCCGGACCGTCTGGCCCGAGGAGATGCCGCCGAGCACGCCGCCGGAGTGATTGCTGAGGAAGCCCTCGGGCGTCAACTCGTCGCGGTGTTCGGTGCCGCGCTGCTCGACCACCGCGAAGCCATCCCCGATCTCAACGCCCTTGACCGCATTGATGCTCATCATCGCGCCGGCGATATCGGCGTCGAGGCGGTCGAAGATCGGTTCGCCCCAACCCGGGGGTACTCCGCGGGCCTCGACCTCGATGCGCGCGCCGATGGAGTCGCCGGACTTGCGCAGGCGGTCCATGAAGGCCTCGAGCTCGGGCACCCGGTCCGGATCGGGCGCGAAGAAGGGGTTGCGGTTCACGGCATCGGCATCGCGGAAGTCGACGCGGATCGGCCCGAGCTGGGACAGCCAGCCCCGGATCTCGACGCCGTAGCGGTGCGCCAGGTAGCGTTTCGCGATGCCGCCGGCCGCGACGCGCAGCGCCGTTTCGCGCGCCGAGCTGCGCCCCCCGCCGCGGTAGTCGCGCAGCCCGTACTTCTGATGATAGGTGTAATCGGCGTGACCCGGACGGAAGCGGTCCTTGATCTCGCTGTAGTCCTTGGAGCGCTGGTCGACATTCTCGATCAGCAGCCCGATCGGTGCGCCCGTCGTCACGCCCTCGAAGACGCCCGACAGGATCCGGACCTGGTCCGGCTCGCGGCGCTGCGTGGTGTGACGCGACTGCCCGGGGCGCCTGCGGTCCAGATCGCCCTGCAGCTCCGCCTCGCTGAGAGGGAGTCCCGGCGGACAGCCGTCGACGACTGCTCCCAGCGCGGGACCGTGGCTCTCGCCAAAGCTCGTGACGACGAAGGACCTTCCGAAGCTGTTTCCCGACATCACGTTAGTGTAGCCCGAGCGCGGCGCCGCCGGAAACGTCCATGCCGCCGGGCCGGGTGCCGGTTTCCTGGTGCACAGGCGTATCATGGGAGGGCAAGGCCCTGATCGCGGGACCGGGTCGGTCCCGTCCCACCTGGAGAGGCCATGTCCGGTGCGAACGACCACCCCTCGGAATCGATACGGCGCGCGCTGCCCGAGCCCGATCTGTCGCGGCTGCTGCTGGAAAATCTCGCGACCGGGGTCTTCGGGGTCGACGTGGAGGGGCGCTTCACCTTCCTGAACCGGGCGGCCACCCGCCTGTTCGGCTTCACCTCGCCCGAATCGGTCCTCGGGCGGGACAGCCATTCGCTGACCAACCACAGCGATCAGGACGGGGTCCGTTACACCGTGATGGAGTGCCCGATCCACCGGGTGATGGTCACCGCCCGACCGCTGGAGGTCGGCACCGACACCTTCCGCCGCATCGACGGCAGCCCGTTCTTCGCCCGCTACTACGCAACACCGCTGCTCGACGGCGCGGGGGATGTGCAGGGTGCGGTGGTCGCGATCGAGGACATCACCGAGAGTCTGCTGCGCGAACGAACGCTAGCCCAGTACAAGGCGGTGTTCGATGCCTCGCGCGACGCGATCCTGCTGCACGACCGGCGCGCGATCATCGACTGCAATCCGGCCAGCCTGGAGCTGTTCGGTGCCGCATCGCCAGGTGACCTGATCGGGCATCATCCGGGTGACTGCTCACCGCAGTTCCAGCCCGACGGCAGGCCGTCCCGGGAGACCCTGGAGTCCCTTGCCGAGCAGGCGCTGACCGGCGGCTCGGTGGCCTACGAGTGGCTTTGCAGAGGCCTGGATGGCCGAAGCTTCCCGAGCGAGGTCCTGCTGAGCCGAGTGGATCTGCCCGAGGGCCCGTTCCTGCAGGCGGTGATACGGGACATCACCGAACGTCAGAGAGCCGAGCGGGCCTTGCGGCATAGCCAGGCCGAGCTGGCGGCCGCCCAGGAGATGGCGCAGCTCGGCAACTGGGTACGGGACATCGGCTCAGACCAGCTCTCCTGGTCCGACGAGGTCTTCCGCATCTTCGGGCTGGAACCCGGGTCCCGGCAGCCGGACTACGGGGACGTCCTGCGGCTCGTGCATCCGGAGGACCGTGAACGCCTCGAGCGCGCGATCGCCGGCGCCCTCGAGAACGGCTCCGGGTACGAGCTGGAGCACCGGATACTGCGGCCCGACGGCAGCCAGCGCACGGTTCAGGAACGGGCGCTGGTGGTCCGGGGTGACGGCGGCCGGTCGGTGCGCATGCGCGGCACCATCCAGGACGTGACGGACCGGCGCCGCCTCGAGGACCAGCTACGCGACCAGCGGGATCTGGTGGAGACGATACTCGACGGCCTTCCGGCGATCTTCTTCCTGCTCGACACCGAGGGCAGACTGGTGCGCTGGAACCGCAACCTGGAGGGGGTGACCGGCATCAGCGAGGACCGGATCCAGGGTCGGGAGGCCGTGCAACTCGCCGATCCGCTGGACCGGCAGCGGCTGGGCAGCGCCTTCGACCTGACCCTGCAGGAGGGATCCGCGGAGATCGAGGCGGGACTGCGCGACCACAACGGCCGGATCGTCCACTACCTGTTCACCTGCAACCGGGTACGTCTGCAGGGCGGGACCTTCCTGGCCGGTTTCGGCGTGGACATCTCCGAGCGCAAGCGGCTCGAAAAGGAACTGGCGCGGCAGGCCTCGCACGACCATCTGACGGGCCTCTACAATCGCTGGAAGTTCGAGGAGGTGCTGCAGCTGGAACGGGAGCGCGCCCGACGCTATGGCACGCAGTTCTCCATGGTGATGTTCGACATCGATCATTTCAAGCGCGTGAATGACGAGTTTGGCCATGATGTCGGGGATCGCGTGCTGCAGGGGATCGGCGGACTGGTCGGGCAACAGGTGCGGCGCACGGATATCCTCGCCCGGTGGGGCGGCGAGGAGTTCATGCTGCTGCTGTCGGAGACCGGCCTCGATCACGCCCGGCAGCTGGCCGAAGCCACCCGCATGCGGGTGGGACAGACGGACTTCCCGGGGTGCGGCCGGCTGACGATCAGCCTCGGCGTGACCGAGTACCGCCCCGGCGAGACGCTCTCCGCGATGCTCAAGCGCGTGGACAATGCGCTGTATTCGGCCAAGCGGGGCGGACGCGACCGGACCGTGACCGCCTGAGCGTGCCCGAGGCCGGCGTTCGGAGCGCCAGAGCCGCGTGCCCGGCCGGCAATCGATGCGACGAGGGAAGGTGATGACCGCAGACACGCCCAGAACAGTGACACCCCAGCAGGCCTTCGACAGCCTGAGCCGGCGTCCGCGCGATCTGCTGGTCGATATCCGCTCGACCATGGAGTACCTCTTCGTCGGTCACCCGGTCGGTGCAGTGCACATTCCGTGGATCGACGAGCCCGACTGGGTGGAGAATCCCCACTTCGTTGCCGAGGTGCGCAAGCTGCTGCTGGGCGGGATCGGAGATGCCGGCGAGGACGCCCCGGCCGTGTTCCTGATCTGCCGCAGCGGCAAACGCTCGATCGCCGCCGGACACGCCCTGGTCGAGGCAGGCATCGACAACGTGTATTCCGTCGACGAGGGATTCGAGGGCCCGCTGGATGGCGAGCACCACCGCTCCACCATCTCGGGATGGCGCTTTCGCGGCCTTCCCTGGGAGCAGTGCTGAGCCCGCGGCGGGAAGCCGGTCAGACCTCGAGCTGTTCCCGGGTCAGCAGGAAGACCCCCTCGCCGCCCCCGGCAAGTTCGAGCCAGGTGAATGGGACGTCCGGAAAGGCGTCCTCCAGCGCCGGCCGGCTGTTGCCGACCTCGACGATCAGCACGCCGTGATCGGCCAGATGAGGGCCCGCCTCCGCCAGGATGCGCCCTACCACGTCCAGGCCGTCCGCGCCGGCGGCAAGGCCCAGCGACGGCTCGTGCCGGTACTCGGGCGCCAGATCCGCCATCTCGCCGGCATCGACGTAGGGCGGATTCGACACGATCAGGTCGAACGGGGGGGCAGCACCGAGCCCGTCGAAGACGTCGCTGCGGATGACCCGGGTCCGCTCTTCCACACCATGGTCCCGGGCATTGCGGCGCGCCACCGCGAGCGCCTCCGGCGACACGTCGGCCAACCAGACCTCGGCCTGCGGAAACACGCTGGCCGTCGCCAGTCCGATGCACCCGCTCCCCGTGCACAGGTCGAGCACCCGGTGCACGGCGTCGGGTTCCAGCCACGGACTGAAGCCCTCGGCGATCAGCTCCGCGATGGGAGAGCGCGGGACGAGTACGCGCTCATCGACGTAGAATGGAAGGCCCATGAACCAGGCCTCCCGGGTGATATAGGCGGCCGGCTTGCGGGTGCTGATGCGCAGTCTCAGTGCCGCCTCCACGCGGCTGCGCTCTGCCGGTGTCAGTCGGCTGTCCCACCAGTCTTCCGGGAGATCGAGCGGCAACGACAGGCTGTGCAGCACCAGCCATGCCGCCTCGTCGAGCGCGTTATCGGTACCATGACCGAACTGCAGCCGCGCTGCACGGAACTGGCTGGCGCCAAAACGGATGAAGTCGCGGATGCTGTACAGGTCGGTGACCGGATCCATCACGGGACCCTCGGCTGGTGGTGCATGGAGACGCTGGGGGCGCGCTGCTGGCTTCACGGCGCGTATTCCAGCACTCTACAACAATGCGATCTGGCGAACCCCACCGGCGCCGTGCGGCACGGGCCCGGACCACGGTTCATCGATCTTTTTTCATCCAAGGGATTAGTTCTTTCGTATAATAGTAGGGTCGAGGAGGCGAATTCTGCGGGCCATGCGCAACGACGAGGCCCGCTCCGCCGCTCGCGCCGGGGATTCACGGCGCCGGCCGCAAGAGGAACTTGATGATCAACTCGATAAGCATTCTGTTCGTGACCCGCGATCCCGACCTGGCGGGACAGATCATCGGGCGCATCCGCTATCGGGGCCACGCGGTCAGACCGAAGCAGGCCGGAAATCTCCGGGATCTCGCGCGGCTGCTGCAGAGCCATCGCTTCGATGCCCTGGTACTGATCGACAGCAACCTGGACATCGGTCTGGCGGAGGTCGGCGAGGCCCTGCACCGCGCGGGCCGCCAGACCCCGGTGGTGCTGGTCAGCGATCACGGACAGGAGCAGAGCCTGCGCGCGATCGACACCGGCGTCTTCGCGGTGGTCGGCAGAAGCTCCGATGACCTGGCCGCCGTAATGACGCTGCGCGCAGTGGACCACCTCAACAAGGGGCGCGAAGTCACCCATCTCCGCACGCTGCTGCGCGAGGCCGACCGCCGGTATCTGCTGATGCTGGACACCTCACGCTACCCGATCGCCTGTTTCCATCAGGGCATCGCGACCTACGCCAACGAGAGCTGGCGCGACTTCTTCGAGATGGACCTCGGCGAGAGCCTGGATCAGCTCACGCTCAATGACCTCGTGGTTCCCGAGCAGCAGGAGGACCTCCAGGAGATCCTGGGCGAACTGCGCAACCAGTCCGAGAACGTGGAGACCTGCGAGACCCTGACCGTGCGCACCCGGCAAGGCCGCAGCTTCGACGCGGATCTGCTGCTGACGGGCGCGGTGATCAACGGCGAACCCAGCATCGTCGTGCACGTGTCGGTGGCCGGTGAGGACCCCGCCCTGCAGGGTCCGGGCGGGTTCGCGATTCCCTCCGCACCCGATCGCGGCCACCTCGAGCAGCTGCGGGAGGCCCCGGGAGAGCGTGACGCCCGTCAGGGGCCGAAAGCCGACAGCGGCTCACGCAGCACGGAAGCGCGCGCGGGGGGAAAAAAGACCGGTGCCAAGCCAGCTGCCGCACCGCGGCAGGACGATGCCGCAAGCGAGAAAAAGCTCCTGCGGGACACCGATGCGATGCAGGCCGAGGCCGCGCGTTCCGGGCGCAGCCTCGCCCTCCTGGTCTTCGCACCGGACGCGCTGCAGCCCGATCAGGGCGCGCGTTCCGAGATTCCGGGCAACGAGCTGCTGGACCTCGTCCAGACGCAGTTTCCGGAGCCCGCCACCGCCTACCGGTTGCGCGGGGGGCAGCTCGGCGTGTTGCTCCCCGATTCTCCGCGCGATGAACTCGAGAAACGGATCGACGCCGCCCTGGAGGCCGCCTCCGGCCTGAACATCCGGCTCGGCGATGGATCCGGCATCGGCGGCCCGCTGTCCTGCGGCGCAGTACTCGCGGACGACTCGGGGCCTGAGGCCGGGGAGCTGCTCGAGCAGGCAAGGGAGTCACTGGGCGAGGCCCGGAACGCGGGCGGGAACCAGTACCGCTTTTACGCCACGCCGGGCGCTGCAGGCGCCGATCCGCAGGCCGACCAGGTCTGGAAGTCCCGGATCGAACAGGCGGTGCGGGACGACCGGCTGCGCCTGCTCTACCAGCCCATCGTCAGTCTGCAGGGCGAGGACGTGCCCCGCTACAACGTCTTCCTGCGCCTGACCGGGGAGGACGGGGAGGTGCACGAGCCGCAGGACTTCCTTCCGCCTGCCGAGCGCACCGGTGCGGCCGCCCCGCTGGATCGCTGGGTGATCCAGCAGGCGATCAAGGTGCTCGCCGGAGAACTGAAGCGTGATGACCGTACGGTCTTCTTCCTGAAGCTGAGCCAGGGCTCGCTCGACGGCGAACCGGTCGTGGACTGGCTGCGCCGCGCCCTCGACCGGCACAAGGTTCCGGCCGGTAACGTGGTGGTCGAGTTCCGGGAGGCCACGCTGCTGACCCAGCCCGACAGTGCCGCCGCGGTGGCCAGCGGTCTCGGGGAGATGGGGGTGGGACTGTGCATCGGGGATTTCGGCAACGGCCTGGAACCGTTCCGGATACTCGATCAGGTCGATGCCGCCTTCATCCGCCTGGACGGCTCCTTCGTGAACCTGCTGACCCAGGACCAGGAGGCCCAGGGGACGGTGCGCGAACTGACCGAGACCGCCCGCAGCCGGGACCGGCAGGTGATCATGCCGATGGTCGAGGATGCCGATACGCTCACCGCCGTCTTCAGCCTGGAGGTCAACCTCGTCCAGGGCTACTTCGTGCAACCGCCGAGCGAACAGCTGGACTTCGACTTTGCAAGCGGTCTCTGACGGGCCATGATGCCGATCATCGACACCCTTCTCGCACAGCTCCTGCGGCTGCTCCCGCACCACGCGATCGCCCGGATCACCCACCGGTTCGCACGCTGGGAATCGCCGCGGGTGCAGCCTCTGCTGCGGTGGTTCATACGCCATTACCGGTTGGACATGAGCGAGGCCGCGGAGCCGGATCCGTCCCGCTACCCGAGCCTCAACGCCCTGTTCACCCGGGCGCTGCGGGAGGACAGGCGACCGCTCGAAGGGGACGAGCGGAGCCTCGTCAGTCCGGCGGACTCGCGGGTCAGCGCCTTCGGCGTGATCGAGCAGGGACAGATATTCCAGGCGAAGGGTCACGACTACACCGTGACCGAACTGCTCGGAGGCTTCTCCGACCTCGCGCGGCCGTTTGCGAACGGCTCGTTCCTGACGGTCTACCTGGCCCCGCGCGACTACCATCGCCTGCACATGCCCATGTCGGGACAGTTGACCACCATGGTGCACGTGCCCGGGCGGCTCTTCTCGGTGGCACCGCGGATCGTCGCCCACACGCCGCGCCTCTACGCGCGCAACGAGCGGGTCGTCGCCTTCTTCGACACGGCGATCGGACCGGTGGCCATGGCCCTGATCGGCGCGATCAACGTCGGATCCATCGAGACGGTATGGGCCGGAGAGGTCACACCGCCGTCGGGCGGGGTGACCAGCCGCACGGACTATCAGGACCGGGACATCCGCCTGGAGCGGGGCGCGGAGATGGGACGGTTCAATCTCGGCGGATCCTCGGTCGTGCTGCTGCTGCCCGAGCGCCCGGTGGACTTCCGGCAGGAGGTGGTCCCCGAGGCCTTTCTGCGCATCCGCCAGGAGGTGGCGCGGATCTGAGACCTCAGGCGCGTCCCCAGGGGAAATCGATCACCCCGTCGATGCGTTCCGCTCCGATCAGGCGCATCAGCAGCCGGTCCACCCCGAGGGCGACACCCGCGCAGTCGGGCAACCCCGCGTGCATGGCCTGGGCGAAGAGACCGTCGGCAGCGGGTATCTCCTGACCGTTGCGGCGCCGGCGCTCGATGTCCAGCTCCCGGCGGGCAGCGAAGACGCCGGGGTCGGTGAGTTCGTGAAAGCCGTTCGCCAGCTCCATGTCCCCCCAGTAGAGCTCGAAGCGCAGTGCATAGCCGGGATGCTCGTTGCTGGCCCGTGCCAGCACGGCCTGACTCTCCGGGTAGTCCTGGACCAGGATCAGGCGGTCCGGCTCGAAACCGGGAGCGAGAACCAGGGCCATCAGGGCATCGAGCCAGCCGTCGCGATCGAGGTCTCCGGCGATGGACAGTCCCGCCCCCTCCGCGACGGCTGCGCAGTCCCGGGCGGAGCAGCGCAGCGGGTCCAGCCCGAGGGCGTCGAGGAAGAGGTCGGCGTAGCGGACCCGGCGCACCCCGGGCCGGGGCCGGAACCAGTCCGGCCCCCGTGCGGCCACGGTCTGCACCAGTGCCACCAGCTCGTCCGCCAGGCGCCGGTCGTCGAAGCCGAGCCGGTACCACTCCAGCAGACTGAACTCGGGATTGTGCCGGGGCCCCTGCTCCTCGCCGCGGAATACGCGCGCGAGCTGGTAGATGTCGCCCGCCCCAGCGGCCAGGAGCCGTTTCATCGGGTATTCCGGGGAGGTCTGAAGGTAGCCGGCCGCTCCGTCCGGCGCCTGCGCGCGCCAGCTCTCGACCCCGGGGTCGAGCGGGGCGCCCCGGGACAGCACCGGGGTCTCGACCTCGAGCAACCCGCGATCGGCCATGAATTCGCGCAGCAGCGCGTTCAGTCTGGCGCGGTGCGGGCGGGCGGGCGCGGCCGAGGGGCGCCAGTCCGCCATGCCGTCTCTGCTCAGACCCGCGAGACGTATTCGCCGGAGCGGGTGTCGACCTTGACCGTTTCGCCCTCCTCGACGAACAGCGGAACCTTCACCACCGCGCCGGTTTCCAGGGTCGCCGGCTTCGTCCCGCCCTGCGCGGTGTCGCCCCGGACTCCCGGATCGCACTGGACGATCTTCAGCTCCACGAAATTGGGCGGGATCACGGTCAGGGGCTCGCCGTTCCACAGCGTGACCGTGCAGAAATCCTGGTCCTTCAGCCACTGCGCCGCGTCGCCCAGCGCCGTCTGACCCACCGCATACTGCTCGAAGGTGTCCGGAACCATGAAGTGCCAGAATTCGCCGTCGGTGTACAGGTACTGCATCTCCGTGTCCATCACGTCGGCCGCCTCCACCGTTTCCCCGGACTTGAAGGTCTTTTCCAGCACCCTTCCGGTGCGCAGGTTGCGCACGCGCACCCGGTTGAAGGCCTGTCCCTTGCCGGGCTTGACGAACTCGTTCTCCACGATGGTCTGCGGGTCTCCGTCCAGTAGAATCTTCAATCCGCTCCGGAATTCGTTGGTACTGTAGCTTGCCATGTCGTGTCGTCCTCGCGGCGACGCCGTCGCCTGCACAGATTGGAGAGGCCGGCCCTCGAGGTGACCATGCCCACAAATCCCGTCATGATAACCCGAGCCCGGACACAGGCCCAGACTCCGGCGTGGCAGCAGGCCTGGGCGCGTGCGCTGCGGGATCCGCATCAACTGCTGCTCCGGCTGGACCTTGACCCCTCGCTGGCGGCGGGCGCCGCCACCGCTCACGGCCTGTTCCGCCTGCGGGTGCCCGAGAGCTACCTGGCCCGGATCCGGCCCGGCGACCCGAACGATCCGCTGCTGCTGCAGGTGCTGCCCCAGGCGGCCGAGGCCCTTGAACGGCCCGCCTTCGTGCCGGACCCGGTCGATGATGCCGCCGCGATGGCGGCGCCGGGGCTGTTGCACAAGTACCATGGAAGGGTCCTGCTGATCGCGACCGGCGCCTGTGCGATCCACTGCCGGTACTGCTTCCGGCGCGAATTCCCCTACGGCGAGTCCGGGGCACTGAATGACTGGGAACCGGCACTGGACTACATCCGGGGGCACCAGGACATCTCCGAGGTGATCCTCAGCGGCGGCGATCCGCTGGCCCTTCCCGACCACCGGCTTGCCGAACTGGTGCAGTTGCTGGAGCGGATTCCGCATCTTCGGCGGCTGCGCATCCACACTCGGTTGCCGGTGGTCCTCCCGGAGCGGGTCGACGCCGGGCTGCTGTCGTGGCTGGGGCAAGGCCGTCTCCGGCAGATACTGGTCCTGCACGCGAATCATCCGCGGGAACTCGACCCGCCGGCCGACACCGCGCTGAGCCGGCTGCGTGCAAGCGGCGTCACGCTGCTCAATCAGTCGGTGCTGCTCG
>JAGTVE010000185.1 GCA_018224485.1 Thioalkalivibrio sp.
ACCGCAGTGTAACGACAGGACGCAGCGCAACGGAAGCCGAGCGGAAGGTCGCCGAGAGTGCATACCTCTCCCCACCACACCGGCCGTAGGAGCGGCTTCCAGCCGCGATTTTCGGCCCGCGTGCCCCCCGAGAAACGGGAATCGCGGCCAGAGGCCGCTCCCACCACACCGGCCGTAGGAGCGGCTTCCAGCCGCGATTTTCGACCCGCGTGCCCCCCCGAGAAACTGGAATCGCGGCCAGAGGCCGCTCCCACCACACCGGCCGTAGGAGCGGCTTCCAGCCGCGATTTTCGGCCCAGGTGCCCCCCGAGAGACGGGAATCGCGGCCAGAGGCCGCTCCCACAACCCCTTGCCCCCTGTTGGCGCGTCCTCTGGGCGATCCAGCTCCCTGCCCTATAATCCCGCTTTTGCCCCTGCAGCCGCCGCGATGACCTCCCTGTCAGCCCACACTCCGATGATGCAGCAGTACCTGCGCATCAAGGCGGAATACCCGGACACCCTGCTGCTCTATCGCATGGGCGACTTCTACGAGCTGTTCTATGAAGACGCCCAGCAGGCGGCGGAACTCCTGGACATCACCCTGACCCGGCGCGGCGAGTCCGCCGGGCAGCCGATCCCGATGGCGGGCATCCCGGTGCACACCATGGAGACCTATCTGGCCCGCCTGCTGCGCAAGGGCGTCCCGGCGGCGATCTGCGAGCAGACCGGAGAGGTCGGCGCAAGCAAGGGTCCGGTCCAGCGCGAGGTCGTGCGCGTGGTCACGCCCGGCACGGTCTCCGAAGAGGCCCTGCTCGATACCCGCGAGGCCCGGCTCATCGTCGCGCTGTGCCCCGGCCCGTCGGGAGCGACGGAGATCCCGTCGGGAATCGGCATCCTGGAGTTTGCCAGCGGACGCTTCAGCGTCCTCGAAGTCCCGCACCGGGCCGCGCTGGCGGCGGAGCTCGCCCGCCTCGATCCGGTGGAGTGCCTGGTGCCGGAGGGCCTTGCGGGTGAATTTCCCGGCAGTCACACACTGCCCGAATGGCATTTCGACCCGGTGTCGGCCCGCCGCGCCCTCGTCGAGCACTTCCGCACACGGGACCTCACCGGCTTCGGCTGCGAGGACCTGCCCCTGGGGCTTGCAGCCGCCGGGGCCCTGCTCGCCTACGTGCAGAGCCGCTACCGGGGCGAGCTCGGTCACATAACCGGTCTCGCCCGGGAGGTGCGGGGCAGCACGCTGCAGCTCGATGCGGTCACCCGGCAGAACCTGGAAATCAACCGGGCCCTCGGCGGATCGAGAGACGGCAGCCTGCTGGCACTCCTCGACTGCACGCGCACTGCGATGGGCTCGCGGCTGCTCGGGCGCTGGCTCAATCAACCGCTGCGGGACCAGGACCAGATCCGGACGCGCCAGGGCCTGATCGGGGAGTTGCTCGAGGCCGGTCTGCAGGAGGGGCTGCACCGGCTCCTCTCGGGCGTCGCGGACTGCGAGCGGATCACCAGTCGCATCGCCCTCAGAACCGCCCGGCCCCGCGACCTAGTCGCCCTGCTGCACGCACTGCAGCGGCTGCCGGCGGTGGCGGAGTCCCTGTCCGGCGGACTGCCGCCCTCGCCACTGGCGCCGCTGCAGGCCCGCCTCGCCCCGCGCCCGGAACTCGCCGGGCTGCTGGCAAGGGCCCTGGAGGAGCAACCACCGGTGCGCCTGAGCGATGGCGGGGTGATCCGATCCGGATTCGATACGGAGCTGGACCGCCTGCGCGGTCTGGAAGACGACGCGGAGGATGTGCTTCGGGGGATCGAGTCACGGGAACGCGAACTGACCGGACTGCATCAGCTGAAGGTCGCCTACAACCGGGTGCACGGCTATTACATCGAGATTCCGCGGAGCCTGTCGGACCGCGTGCCCGCCCGGTTCGTGCGCCGGCAGACGCTGAAGAACGCGGAACGCTACACCACCGAGGAGTTGAAGCGCTTCGAGGACGAGATCCTCTCGGCGCGGGAGCGTGCGCTGACGCTGGAGCGGGAACTCTTTGACGGGCTGCTTGGCGAACTACAGCAGCACATGAACACCCTGCGGGAGTTTTCGGACGCCACCGCCGAACTCGACGTGCTCTGCGCGCTGGCGGCGCTGGCCGAGCGCCTGGACTGGATCTGCCCGGTGATGGCCCGGGAGGGCGGAATCCGGATCGAGGCCGGACGGCATCCGGTGGTCGAGGCGGCCCTGGAACAGCCCTTCGTGCCCAATGACCTCTGGCTGGACCCGCAGACGCGCCGCCTGCTGGTGATCACCGGCCCGAACATGGGCGGAAAATCGACCTACATGCGCCAGGCTGCATTGATCGTGATCCTCGCCTGCATGGGCAGCTTCGTACCGGCGCGTTCGGCCCGGATCGGGCCGATCGATCGCGTCTTCACCCGGATCGGCGCCTCGGACGACCTGGCCTCTGGCCGGTCGACCTTTATGGTCGAGATGACCGAGGCGGCCAACATCCTGCACAACGCCGGGCCGGAGAGTCTGGTGCTGATGGACGAGATCGGGCGCGGCACCAGCACCTCCGATGGCCTCGCCCTCGCACTCGCCTGTGCCGAGCGGCTCGCCCGCCACAACCGCTCTCTGACCCTGTTCGCCACCCATTATTTCGAGCTCACCGCGCTGGCGGACCGGGAACGTGGTGTCGCCAACGTACACACCGACGCGATCGAGCATCGGGACACGGTGGTCTTCCTGCACCAGATCCAGGACGGCCCCGCGAACCAGAGCTACGGGCTGCACGTCGCGGCCCTGGCCGGGGTGCCGGGTCCGGCACTGCGCCGGGCCCGCCAGCACCTGGCCGAGCTGGAGGCCCGGGCGCTGGCCGCCGACGCGCAGCCCCAGCTCGGACTGTTTTCTGCCCCGGCCGACATACCTGCGCCCGGACCGGGTGATGCACTGCTGGACGAGGTCAGAGGCCTCGACCCCGATCAGATGACACCCCGCCAGGCACTGGAGACCCTTTATCGGCTGCGCGAATTCCTGGACTGAGGGGACCGGACCGGCGCGGTCCGGCGCCGTTTCCGGCAGCCTGCGTGCGTGTTCGCGCCCGAGCAGCGATCTGGCGTTAGAATGCCGCGGCGAAATACAGTGCCGGCTATTCGAAAACGGAGAACCGCATGACCTACGTCGTTCTTGAAAACTGCATCAGGTGCAAGTACACGGATTGTGTCGAAGTCTGTCCCGTGGACTGCTTTCACGAGGGTCCGAACTTCCTGGTAATCGATCCCGACGAGTGCATCGACTGCACCCTGTGCGAGCCCGAGTGCCCGGCAGAGGCGATCGTTCCGGAGGACGATGTGCCGGAGGGACAGGAGGAGTTCATCGAGCTGAATGCGGAGCTCTCGCGATCGTGGCCGGTGATCACCGCCCGCAAGGACGCGCCTTCCGATGCCGAGGAGTGGGACGGGAAGCCGGACAAGCTCCAGTATCTGGAACGCTGACGGTCATCGCGATCGGCGCCGATACGGAGCATTGAAACCCCCCGCCCCCCCGTGCAGAGACAAAGATGAAGGCGCCCTCCCCCGCTTGCGGGGACAAATCCGCCGGGAGCGACTCGAACCGCCGAAGGCGGGCCCGAAGGGCGGAGGGCAGGATGCCCGGAGTAACGGTTGGGGTGGGGGTGCGGCGCCGGCCCCGGCCCTCACCCCCGGCCCCTCTCCCGCAAGCGGGAGAGGGGAGCAATGCGTGACTTTCACGCTAACGGTCAGGAATCAGATCAGCGGGTCGACCAGTCGCCGCGACGACGGGGACGTGCTTACCTGAAAGCGATGGCCCTGCGTGAGGCAGAAGCCCAGCCACTTGAACAGGAACCGGTTGTGCCGCCACCGGCATGCGAGCCCGGGCACGCCGATCCGAGCGTCCAGACTCAGATCCTGACCGCTGCGCCGGCAGTAGCGTCCAACCACCTCGGCCTGCCGGGCGTCGTGGAACATCCGTATGGTCAGATCCGGCTGCCGCCGGGTCTGGTCTCCGCTCGCGAACTCATAGGTCAGGCGCACCGTCGTGGTATACGGCGTGCGCTCGAGCACCGTCAGGTGCAGGTCCGATGCCCCCGGGACCCGCGAGACCTGCGCGTCCGCGAACGCATCCAGGTCCGGACACAGGCGCCGAAGGCGGAGGTAGTTGCTCTCGTACATCTCCATCAGCGCGGCAAAGCTCACGCTACGCGCATTCAGATGGCTCGGCAGTGGTCGTTCCAGGATCATGCGGCGCAGTGTACTGCGTTGAAGGCCTGGGAGAATACCGAGCCCCTGCTCGTGTCCGGTCAAATTGCGTAAGCACGAAGAGACTTGCACCCACGAGACACCCACACCCATTTCTGCTAATTTCACGCTCGAAGGCAGCGCGCCCGGACCACCGCACTCCGCCCAGGCCAGGGACTTGAAGCGAAGATGGAAATCAGCGTCGTATCGACCCGCCCGTTCACGGACCAGAAACCCGGCACTTCCGGCCTGCGCAAGCAGGTCTCCTCCTTCCGGAAGCCTCATTACCTCGAGAACTTCGTCCAGAGCATCTTCGACAGCCAGCCAACGCTGCGCGGCAGCGAACTGGTCGTCGGCGGGGACGGTCGCTTCTTCAACCGCGAGGCCGTTCAGATCATCCTGCGGATGGCCTGTGCCAACGAGATCCGCAAGGTCACCGTCGGTCGCGGCGGCATCCTGTCGACCCCTGCGGCCAGCCACCTGATCCGCACGCGGGATGCGGCCGGCGGCATCGTGCTGTCGGCCAGCCACAATCCCGGCGGCCCCGGCGGCGACTTCGGGATCAAGTTCAACGTGGCCAACGGCGGCCCGGCGCCGGAATTGGTCACGGCGGCGATCCACGCCGCAAGTCTCGAGATCGACCACTACCGAATCGCGCGCGCGCCGCACATCGACATCGACCACATCGGGCACCAGCAGGCCGGGGATATGGAGGTCGAGGTCGTCGATCCCGTGCACGACTACGCGGAACTGATGGAATCGCTGTTCGATTTTCCGGCGATGCGCGTCCTGCTGCAGTCAGGTTCGTTCAGCATGCGCTTCGACGCCATGCACGCCGTCACCGGACCCTATGCGGAGGAAATCCTCGAACAGCGGCTGGGCGCGCCGGCCGGCACGGTGATGCGCAAGGAGCCGCTGGCCGACTTCGGGGGATGTCATCCCGATCCCAACCTGACCCATGCGCGCGAGCTCGGACAACTCATGTACGGTCGCGGCGCACCGGACTTCGGCGCCGCATCGGACGGTGACGGGGACCGGAACATGATCCTCGGAGCCGGTTTCTTCGTCAGCCCCAGCGACAGTCTTGCGGTGCTGGCCGCCAATGCCCATCTGATACCGGCCTACCGTGGCGGGCTGAAGGGCGTCGCCCGCAGCATGCCCACCAGCCAGGCAATCGACGCGGTCGCCGAAGCGCTGGGCATCCCCTGCTACGAGACGCCCACGGGCTGGAAATTCTTCGGCAACCTGCTCGACGACGGGCGCATTACGCTCTGCGGCGAAGAGAGCTTTGGCACGAGTTCCGATCATGTGCGGGAGAAGGACGGTCTCTGGGCGGTCCTGTTCTGGCTCAACCTGATCGCCGTCCGCAATCAGTCCGTGGCGACAATCGTGCGGGACCACTGGCAGCGGTATGGCCGGCACTACTACACGCGGCATGATTACGAGGAGATCGAGAGCGGGCGCGCGGACGAGCTGATGTCCCGGCTGCGCGCCAGATTCCCCGAACTGCCCGGCAGCAGTTTCGGCAACCTGCGGGTCCGCACGGCCGATGACTTCAGCTACCGGGACCCGGTCGACGACAGCGTGAGCACGGGTCAGGGTCTGCGGATCCTCTTCGAGGACGGTTCCCGCATCGTCTTCCGTCTCTCCGGAACCGGCACCACGGGTGCGAC
>JAGTVE010000186.1 GCA_018224485.1 Thioalkalivibrio sp.
CGGACCTTAAACGCCCCTTTTTCACCCCAAAATGAAGGCTCTAAGCACGGGTGCCACAGGTTCCGTTGCCGATGGGCTGCTCCGGACGCCTGGAGCCCCATTTTTCGCCCGAAAAATGCCCTTCTAAGGGTAAAATCCGGGGTCAAATCAACCACTTTTATCCATATATTCAATAACTTGCGTTGGTCCGACCCCTAGGGTAAGGCCTTGAAGGCTTGCAGGGCGGCTTCGCGGCTTTGTTTGAGGTCGACGAGGGGGGCGGGGTAGTCGGCGGGTGGGGTGGGGGCGTCGCGGCGCTTTTCCCAGGGGCTGTGGATTGCGTCGGTGGGGAGGTTGGCGAGTTCGGGGACGTACTGGCGCACGTAGGCGCCCTCGGGGTCGAAGCGGTGGCCCTGGCGCACGGGGTTGAAGATGCGGAAGTAGGGGGCGGCGTCGGCGCCGCTGCCGCCGGCCCACTGCCAGCCGAGGGTGTTGGAGGCGAGGTCGGCGTCGACGAGGGTGTCCCAGAACCAGCGGGCGCCGTGCAGCCAGTGCATGCGCAGGTTCTTGGTGAGCAGGGAGGCCACGACCATCCGCGACCGGTTGTGCATCCACCCGGTCTGCCAAAGCTCGCGCATCGCGGCATCGACGATCGGGATGCCGGTCTGCCCCCGCTGCCAGGCGTGCAGGTCTTCCGCCGACTCGCGCCAGGGGAACTTCTCGAAGCGCGGGTTCAGCGGCGCGTCGGTGGTGTGCGGGAAGTGATACAGCAGGTGGTGCCCGAACTCCCGCCAGCCCACCTCGCGGACGAAGTGCTCGGCACCGCCGGCGTCCAGACCGAGCCCCGCCTCCTGCAGCACCCGCACGATCTGGCGGGGCGAGATCTCGCCGAAGTGCAGGTGCGGCGACAGCCTCGAGGTGCCCTCCTGGTCGGGTCGCTCACGCGTCTCCCCATAGTCGCGCACGGTCGCCTCGATGAAGCCGTCGAGTCGCGCCATGGCGCCGTCCTCGCCCGGCGTCCATGTCTCGGCCAGACGCTGATCCCAGTGGATCCGCGGCAGCAGGCCGAAGGCTTCCAGCGATTC
The DNA here is from genome assembly GCA_018224485.1 of Thioalkalivibrio sp. Lineage (GTDB taxonomy): Bacteria > Pseudomonadota > Gammaproteobacteria > Ectothiorhodospirales > Ectothiorhodospiraceae > Thioalkalivibrio. The sequence goes on from JAGTVE010000186.1 coordinate 1,065, forward strand.
CGAATGCGGCCACTGCGCCGGCGTCGCGAGGCGCTCGGGTGTGACCGCCGGGGCGCTGTCGATGCCCTGCGCCCGGCAGGCCTTCCAGAAGGGGGAGAAGACCTTGTAGGGGCTGCCGGCGCCGGTGGCGATCTGCCATGGCTCATGCAGCAGCGCGGCGTTGAAGCTGGTCGCGGTCAGGCCGTCCTTGCGGAGGGCCTTTTTTATGTCCGAATCCCGCCGGATCACCGCCGGTTCGTAGAGCCGGTTCCAGAAGACCGCGTCCGCGCCGGTCTCGCGGGCGAGGGCGCGCAGGGTGTCGAGGCTCGCGCCCTTGCGCAGGATCAGGCGGCTCCCCCGATTCTCCAGGGTCGCGCCGAGGCGCTCGAGGCTGTGGTGCAGCCACCAGTTGGACGCGGCCCCGGGTTCCCAGGGGGCCTCTTCCTCCGGCGCGTGGATGAACACCGGGATCACCGGCTCGCCCCGCTCGGCGGCGGCGACCAGCGCCGGCTGGTCACTCAGGCGCAGGTCACGCCGCAGCCAGACGAGGGTGGCCCCCATCAGCGCGCGCGCACCATCGGGCGCACCGCGGTGAAGCCGCCGTCCACGGGCAGGACCTGGCCGGTGATCCAGCCAGCCTCGTCGGACAGCAGCCAGGCCGCGGCGCGGGCCTGGTCCTCGGCCCGGGCGTAGCGCCCAAGCGGGTACTGCGCGGCGATCTGCTCCTCGGCCCCCTTGGCGGCGAACAGGCGCTCGGTGGCGCCGGTGCGGGTCAGGCCCGGCGCGACGCCGTTGATGCGGATGCGCTGCGCGCCGTAGCTCGCGGCCGCGGCCGGCACCAGGCTCGCGATACCGCCCTTGGCGGCCGCGATCGCCTCGTGGTTGCCGACCCCGATCAGCGCCACCACGGAGCTGAAGAGCACTGCGGCGCCCGCCGAGTCCTGCGCCTTCAGCCGGTGCTGCAGCCACGCGCGCAGGGTGAAGAAGGCGCTGTCGAGGTTGGCGGTGAGACACTCGCGGTACTGGGCGTCGGTGGTGCGGTGCAGGGGTGAGAGCAGCGTGGTGCCGGCGCAGTGGGCCAGCTGCGTCGGGGCCTCGCCGAGACCCTCGGCGGCGGCGGCCAGCGCGGCACTGGCCCCCTCGGACTCACTGACATCGGCCTCGATGGCGATCGCCTCGAGCTCCTTCGGCAGGCCGGCGATCACGTCGTCGAGCCGGGCCTGGTCCCGACCGACCAGCGCGACACGGTAGGCGGCGGGGTCGAGCGAGTGAAGCAGGGCACTTCCGACGCCGCCTGCGGCCCCGGTGACGACGAGCGTTTGCTGATGCATGGAACGGTCCTCAGATTGTCGGTGGCAGTAGCGGTCTTCGACCCGCGGGAGCGCCCCGGGTGCCCAGGGCGGCCCCACAGCGCCTGATCGCGGGTGAGCCGGTAGGAGCGGCTTCCAGCCGCGATGGGTTTCTGGCAGATCGCGGCCGGGAGGCCGCTCCCACAGCCCGGGCGGCGCGTGTTCTGGTAGGAGCGGCTTCCAGCCGCGATGGGGCGCCGGAAGATCGCGCCCGGGAGGCCGCTCCTACGGGGTTGGATCTGGTTCGCGTCAACGCTCGACCGGGTCGAGTAGTTGGCGGCTGAGTTGGTCGGCGGCTTCCAGCGGCTCCGGTGGCAGGGTCAGCAGCGATCGGGGTCCCTCCAGATCGGCGAAGCCGCGGGCGCCCTCTCCTGCCAGAAAGGCGGGTACCCCGTCCGCCTGGAGCAGCCGTTGCAGGCCTTCGAGCGCGCTGCCCTGCATGGAGCGGGACGGCACGTGAACCACGATGGCCGGCGCATCGAGCTGCCCGGTGAGCGCCTGCATGGCACCCGGCGAGACGATGTCCTGTAGTGGCAGCACACGCAGGCCTTGTCGGGCGCCCGCGAGCAGCAGCAACAACCCGGCAAGGCGCCGGTGACCGCTCGCCGGGACCACGCAGGGGCAGATCGGTCCTTCGCACAGCAGCAGGGCGGAACGCAGCTGGTCGGATAGCGATGTGACCGCCCAGGCGGTGAAGACCGCAAACCGCGCCTCGTCGAGCGGATCGTGGCGCGCGGCCTCGCGCAGCGTCTCGTAGGCCTCAAGGAAGGCGCGCTCGTGCACCCCTTCCCAGCCGTGCCGCATCAGCAGCCGGGCGTAGCTGCGTTCGAGTTGCACGGTGTCGAGCGCCCGCGTGGTCTCGAGCAGGTTCGCCGCAATCGGATCGAGCACATGGGGCGCAATCCCGCCGCCGTGGAGATGCGTGTGCGCGCCCGACGCACGATCGTCCGACGGAGGCAAGTGGTGCCGCTCGCCGCCGTTGCTGGCGGTGGGGGGCGTCTCGCGCTGCAATACCCGGCCCACCTGGGAGACCGC
>JAGTVE010000187.1 GCA_018224485.1 Thioalkalivibrio sp.
GCGTGAAGCCAACCAGCTCGGTCATCGCAGGATCATCGAGCTCGTCCTGCGCCAGCATCGCGCCGGTCACCAGCTTGTTGCTCTCGCTCAGGAGCTGCTGCCAGGAGGCCCGGTCCGCCTCCGGCAGGGTGTCCAGGCCATGCAGGAACAGGTCGCGGCGGAAGGCGGGATAGCCGGCGAAGAGTTCATCCGAGCCCTCGCCGGTGACGACTACCTTGTAGCCGGCCTTGTTCACGTGCCGGCTCATCAGCAGCTTTGCCACGCCGAGGGTGTTGTAGATGGTGCGTTCGGCGTGCCAGAGCGTCTCCACGAAGTTGTCGTAGAGGTGACTGGCCTGCAGGGTCATCACGTCCTGATCGGCCCCGACGCTCTCGGCCATCTCCCGGGCAATGGCCGTCTCGTCGTACTCGACATCGTCGAAGCCGATGGTGAAGGCCTTCACCGGGCTCTGCTGGGTGGCGGCCGCCAGCCCCAGCGTGATGCAGGAATCGATGCCCCCGGACAGGTAGCAGGCGACGGGCACGTCGGCCTCCAGCCGCAGCTGGACGGCCTCCATCAGGTGTGAGCGCACCCCCTCGATCCAGTATTCCTCGTCCTCCGGCTTGTGCTCGGCGCGTTCCGATGCCAGCGGGAAGTCCATGTCCCAGTATTTCTGCTCGTGGATCTTCAGCTTCCCGTGCGCGCGTTCCACGATGACCATGTGGCCCGGCTTCACCTGGTGCACGCCGTCGAAGGCGGTGGCGCCCGGGACGGTGGTCTGCATCAGCTGGTGGTACAGGCCGGCATCCGAGAAGCGACGCGGCACGTCGGGGTGCGCGAACAGGACCTTCAGCTCGGAGCCGAAGACCAGGGTCCCGTTGGCCTCGGTGAAATACATCGGCTTGATGCCGAAGCGGTCGCGGATCAGCACCAGCCGGTCGTGCTCGCGGTCATACAGCGCGATCCCGAACTCGCCTCGAAAGTGCGGGAGCGCGTCCTCGAGGCCGACCCGGCGGTAGAGGTGCATCACCATCTCCGAGTCGCTCTTGGTGCGGAACTTCACCCCGCGCAGGGTCAGGTCCGCGCGGATGCGCTTGTAGTCGTAGAGTTCGCCATTCACCGCGGTCATGATGCTGCCGTCGTCCATCACGAACGGCTGCCGGCCCCGGTTCTCGTCCAGGTCGATGATCGTCAGCCGGGCGTGGGAGAAGCCCACCCCGCGGTCCTCCTGCACCCGGTAGCCGAAGCCGTCCGGGCCACGGTGGTACTGGATCGCGGCCATCGCCACGAGTGTCTCGGGATCGACCGGGCGGTCCGGGTCGGCGTTGAAGATTCCTGCGATGCCACACATGGCATGTCTCCTGTCGTGTTCAATGTCTGGGTGACCGGTCTTCCGAAATCGCGATGCGAAGCCCTGGCATCCAGAGTCCCGTTCACTCTTCCGGGGTATCCATCACCGCGCTGATCCGGCGTACCACCGAGGTCAGCAGCGCCATGCGGATGAACACGGCGCCGCGGGCCTGGGCGAAGTACCAGTTGTGCGGGGTGTCGTCGAGTTCGGTCGCCAGCTCCTTGCCCCTTGCGAGCGGGTGCAGGATGATCGCACCGGGCTTCAGCGGGGATTCGCGGGTCAGGTGCAGGCCGGAGCCCAGTGACTCGAAGCTGTCGCCCACCCACGCGATCGCGTTGATGTAGACCACATCCAGCTCCGGCAGTACCGGGTCGAGGTCGCTCACCACCCGCAGGCGCAGGCCGGCCTGCTCCAGCTCCTTGCGCTGACCCTCGTCGAAGTTCTCGGCCTCGTTGGAGACGATCACCACCTCTTCGACCGCCTCCGGGAAACAGGACAGCAGCAACAGCAGGCTGCGCACGGTGCGCATGCGCGAGGGGACACCGATGATGCCGACGCGGATCCGCTCCCCTTCGGACAGTTGGCCCTGCAGCAGCTCCGGCCGCCACTTCGCAATCGTGTAGAGGTCGGCCATCGCCTGGGTCGGGTGTTCGTCGATGCCGTTGCCCGCATTCACGATCGGGATGCGCAGGGTGTCCAGCATGTCGTAGACGGCCTGGTCCTCGCTGCTGCGCAGCACGATCACGTCGCCGTAGTTGTTGAACATCTCGGCGATGTCGGCCAGTGATTCCCCCTTTGCGATGCCGGTGCTCTTCGGGTCCGTGATCGACATCACCGCGCCGCCGAGGCGGTGCCACGCGCTCTCGAAGGAGAGCCGGGTACGGGTGGAGGGCTCGTAGAAGGCGCTGATCAGGATCTTGCCGGTCAGCGGCAGATGCATCAGCTGCGGCGTGGATTCGTACTGGGCGGCGAGCCGGAACAGCTGGGTCAGCTTCGCGCGGTCGAACTGGCGGCTGGAGACGACGTGCCTCGACGCCAGCTCGAGCAACGGTTCCGGATCCTCGGGCACCGACTCGAGCAGGCCCCTCGGCCGTTCGATGCCGGCGGTGCCGTCCTTCGGCTGCAGCGGCCGCTGCAGGAGTCTCTCGTGGGTTGTCACCACAAACTTCCCCTCTTCCAGTCACGAATGAACAGTGCGATCAGCAGGAACGGTGCAAGTGTCGCGATCGCGGTTGCGATCACCACAATCGTGCCCAGGGCCTCGGCGGAGATCATCATCGCGCACCTCGCGTTACCGGCGCAGCACTGTGCGGCTCGGCCTCGGCCAGCAGGCGCCAGTCGAAGTCACGCGGCGCCAGCCAGGTGTACAGCACGAGTACCGCGAGCGAGACCGCCGCACCGACCAGTGCCGCGACATAGAATCCGATGGTGAAGTAACTGATCAGGCCGAGGGTGGTGCCGGCGATCATGCTCAGGCCGGCACCAGTCGGGTTGGCCCGCCGCCAGTACAGCCCTGCGACCACCGGCCAGATCGCGCTGGCGACGAAGGCCCCGGTGAAATACAGCACCTCGGCCAGCGAACCGATCACCGGCAGCTCGCCCCGGTAGCTCGCGGCGGCCCAGGTCACTAGGCCCAGCAGCACCACGATCACCTTGGTCGCGCGAAACTGCTCGTGGTCGGACGCCCTCTTGCGGATGTGGCCGCGGTAGATGTCCCGCGTGACCAGGTCCGATGTCGCGGCCAGCAGCGAGTCGAGGCTCGAGGCCAGCGCCGCGAAGACCACGATGAAGACCACGATCGCGCCGGTCAGGCCCAGGATCTCGGCTGCGACCAGCGGGCCCACCATGTCCGCGACCGGCACGTTGATGCCCAGCGCCGGGGTGGCCAGCGCAACGAAGC
>JAGTVE010000188.1 GCA_018224485.1 Thioalkalivibrio sp.
AGACCGAGGTCGAACTGCGGATTGCGGGTGGTGGACCGGGATCGGAGCATGAAGCGCATGGGCGTTGCCTCTTCGCGAGATATCTCACCGAACGGTACCGGGTTTCAGGGATGGTGTTCAAGCGTCCGCACCGGGCCTGCGGTTGACGATGGCGCGTTGCTCGATAAGACGGCGGACGTTTCACTTCCTCTCTCGGGAAGACAGCCACTCCGGAGGGGAAGTTTCCCCCAATGCGGCACAATCCCGGGCGGGAGCACTGCGGTCGCAGGATGCATCCGGGCGCCCTGCCGTCGAGACCCCCTTGCGAAGGACGGCCGAACGGTGAAGCATGCCGGATTCGAGGAGCATTCGATGGCAATGACGCGGCCCAGGAAGACGGGGTGGTTCGGGCCTGCATGCGTGCTGGCATTCTCGCTTGCCACTGCGGGCGAGGAGCAGGACGCTGCACCGAGGCAACTCTACGCCGAGCCCTCGCCGCTGGCGCGCGTGATCGCCGGCGCAGACGGCGCCTCCGAAGTGGCGCGCCTGGATCTCGCGGTGCTGATCGTGGAGGCCCTGGTCTCCGCATACGAGTCCGAGCTGGACGAGGCCCTGCGTGAGGAGGCCCGGGACGCGGGAGATCGTCGCAAGCTGGGCCGCTGGCAACAGTCCGTCGCACCGGTCCTATCGGAGCTCCGGGTCGCACGCGCCGCGCTGTACGGTGCCCGCGAGGTCGAGCTGCACGCCGACCGTCACGGCCGGGTCCTGCTGCTGATCGACGGTCGGCCGTCATGGATCGCCTGGCCACGCGTGACCGTGCAGAACCGGCTGGAAAGGGAGATCGTGGCTGCGTTCTGCAGTCGTCACGGGTGTCCGGCAGAGGGGACGGGGGCCGCCCGGCAGCCGGAGTCGGTGCAGGGCGGCTGGGTCCTTTCACAGGGACGCCCCCCGGGTTGGGAGAGCGTAAACGGGCTGCGCTGCGAGTTCCCGGACCTCTCCTCGCGCGCCGAGCGCGAGGCCACCTGCAGGGCGCTCGCGACGGACCTTTATACGCTGGCAGCGGCCCTGCAGGAGGCCGCGCGCCGCGGTCAGCGCATCGAGTGGCCGCACCTGGCCCTCGATGCCGGGCCGGCCGGCGTGCGCCAGCGGGTGGTGGTGACCGAACGCGGGGATTACGTCTCCGTTGCCGTTCCCGAACTTGCGGGCAACCCCGTGGACTGGGCCGAGGTGCGGCGGTGGCTCCAGGCGCGCAGCGAGGGGCGCAGCGCCGTGGCGACGGTACTGGGTAGCGCGGACGCCAGATGATCCGGCCGGCCGCACGAGCTTGTAACCCCCGGGCCGCCGGTCCGCGGCGGTTACCCGTGCCGGAAGGATGCGTTCTGGGCTAGTCTTGGCCCACTGCGCACGGCAGTGATTTCGGGGGCGGCGTGGATGGGTGTGCTGGGCGGGCTGCTTTTGGCGATGCTTCTGTTCGGCGTGCTGCTCGGGGCCGCGCTGGGCTGGGTGAGCGCCCTGCGCCTGCGGGACGTGGCGGCGCGGCTGGCCCGGCTGGAGGCGGAACTCCATCGGCTGCGGCCCCCGGCCGGCGAGGGGCCCGAGGCGTCCAGGGCCAAGGCTGCGCCCCCGGATGCGCCCCCGGATGCGCCCCGGTGGGAAGCGCCGCGGCAACCGGATGCCGCCAATGCGGCAGACGCCGCCGCGGTCGCATCATCCGCCACCAGGGCATCGCGCAGGGGTCGGCCCGGACCCGCGCGCCTGGCCGCCGGTCAGGTCCTGGCGGGAATCCGGGATCACTGGATGGTGTGGCTGGGAGGGTTGTCGATCGGTCTCGCGGGGATCTTCCTGGTGCGCCATTCGATCGAGCAGGGCTGGCTTGGGCCGGCCGCGCGCGTCCTGCTGGGGATCACGACCGGTGTGGTCCTGCACGCGCTTGCCGAGTGGCTGCGCCGGCGCACGAAGCGACACTATGACGCGCTCTCCGCGCTGGCCGGGGGCGCGAGCCTGACCCTGTACGCAGCGGTGCTCGCGGCGCTGCATCTCTACCAGCTCTGGCCTGCGGCGGTGATCTTCCTGCTCCTGGCATTGATATCGCTGGGCACGATGCTGCTGGCGCTGCGCCACGGCCCTGTCCTCGCGATCCTGGGCATCCTCGGTGCCTACGCGGTTCCCGCGCTGCTCGGTGGCGAGGCCGATCAGCTCGTCACGGTCCTTGCGTACAGCCTGACCGTTGCCCTGGCCGCCTTCCTGCTGATGCGATACGTCTATCGCCCCTGGCTGTGGTGGGGCACCGTGGCCGGTGCGGTCTTCTGGTGGGGGATCGCGCTGCAGGCGGGTGCGCAGACCGAAGCCTGGCTCGGCCTGTATCTCGCGGTTCTCGCCTGGGGCATGCTGGCGCTGCGGTCGGGCAACTACCGCCTGAGCCGTCCCCTCGCCGATGCCAACCCTCCCCTCGGCTGGCGCGACTGGCTGCGCGGCGATGGGTCCGAGCAGGCGCAGCTGCTCAAGGCGCTGGTGATTCTGATCCTGGCACAGGCCTATGCGATCGCACTGGATCCGCTGTGGTCGCTGGGACCCCTGGTATGGCTGCCGTTGCCGGCACTGATTCTGGTGGCCAGCCGCTACAACGAAGCGCTTCGGGCGTTGCCGTGGGTTGCGCTGATGGCGATGGTGGCGGGTTACATCGCGAGTGCAATCACCTGGCAGCCCTTCGATCCGTGGCTGGGATTCCTGCGCCCGGTGGCGGCGGACGATCTGCGGGTTGCATTGGTCTCGCTGGCCCTGCTGGGGCTGCTGTTCAGCGTGGGCGGCGCCTGGCATCTGCATGCCCGGCGCGACTCGGCACTGGCCGCATCGCTCGCCTACATGGCCCCGCCCGTCGTGCTGGCGCTGGCCTATGTGCTGGCCCCAGACACGCTGCAGGGCTGGATGCTGAGCGCTGCGAGCCTGGCGGTGGGTCTCGCGCTCGGCGGGCTCGCGGGCAGGCGGCTGCGCGCCGGGCAGGCGGATGCGGTTGCGTTCTGGCAGATCGCGTCGGCCCATCTGGCGTATTCCCTGGCGGTGGTGATCGGTCTCGAACAGGTGACGCTGACCCTCGCGCTGGCCGTTCAGGTGCTCTCCCTGACCTGGCTGGTTCAGCGCTTCGCGGTGCCGCACCTGGGCTGGCTGGTGAAACTCGCGCTGATGGTGGTCGTGGTGCGGCTGACGCTGAACCCGTGGCTGCTGGAGTACGGCCCCGCCACATCGTGGACGCTCGCGACCTATGGCGGCAGCCTGGTCGTGGTCTGGCTCGCGAGCCGGCTGGTGCCGGCCGAGGCGGGGCTGAGGGCCTGGCTGCAGGTCGGCGCAGTGCATCTGCTGCTGCTGTTCCTGCACGTGCTGATCCGGTTCCAGCTCTACGATGGCAACGTCTTCGCGTCCCGCTACGACTTCACCGAGGCGGCGCTGAACACCTCGTTGTGGGCGTCGTTTGCACTGCTGTACTTCTGGCGCAGCCGTCTCGGCAGCGAGTTGCGGGAGCTGCACCGGGTGCTCGCGCAGGTCCTGATGCTGCTCGCGGTGGGCGGCTACCTGATGCTGGTCACGGTAATGAACCCCCTGTGGGACGCGGCGAGTAGCGTCATGATCGCGCCAACCCCGGTGCTGAACCTGCTGCTGCTCGCCTATGCCCTGCCCGTGGTGCTCTGGGCACTGGCCAGCCGCTACTATGAACCGGACCTGCGGCCGTTCTTCGCGTTCCTGGCGGGCGTCGGGCTGTGGCTGTTCGTCACCCTCGAGATCCGGCACCTCTGGCACGGCCGGCTGGATCTTGCGGACGCCGTCCGTGACGGGGAGCTCTACAGCTATTCTGCGGTCTGGCTGCTGATGGCCGTGGGCACGATGGTGCTCGGGATCCTGCGCGGCCGGGCGGCCCTTTATCGTGGCGGTCTGGCGCTGCTGCTCCTGGTGGTCCTGAAGATCTTCTTCATCGACATGGCGGGACTGACCGGACTGCTGCGGGCGGTGTCCTTCATGGGTCTCGGTCTATCCCTGCTGGGCCTGGCCTTCCTGCACCAGTACCTCGGGCGCCGTCGCGGGCCCGGGGGCCGGGTCCCGAGCGCAAGCTCGCCCTGAGGATCTGGCGATCCGCGCCGCGCGCGCGAACGGCCGGCCCGTTGCGTTGTGATCAACATCGCGTTCTCGAACGGCGGGAACTCCGACGGGTGCGCGGATCATCCACGCCCTGTCGATCGGCATTTTTCTTACCGGCATCGCCGGTGCCAGCAGCTCAAGTCCGACAAACTGCTAGGATGCGCGTTTTCCCGTCACCCCCCGACCAGCGCAGGCAACTGCGCGAACGATCGTGGTGGTGAACCCTCCTTCAGGCGACCTGCAACCGATGTTTACCTCCCCCAGCAACATCGAGGAACTGATACGCGGTTTTCATCTTGAGGATTCGATGCTGCGCTACAGCAGCTTCGCGCCGCGCCTCTACAACTACTGTCGCAGTCTCGGTTTCCAGCCGGGACGGATCCTGCCGTCGCGGGCCTTCTGCTCGGACGAGAGCCAGGGCTACCCGACCATCCTGATCGCGAAGCACTTCGGCACCTTCCCCTTCAACCACGGCCGGGGGGGCGCGATCGTCGCCACCCAGCGCCATGGTCCGTTCTCGGAGCATGGGCAGGATCTGGTCATCGTTCAGGCCAGCCACGTCGGGTACGACCCGGAGACAGCGGCGTTCGGGCAGTACCGCCGGATCCACGCGCAGCATGCGGGGCACTCGACCAGCTGCGGCAAGATTGCCGGCGTGATCGCGCCCTACCAGCGCGAGTACGAGTTCGCTCAGGGCGGCGTGCTGCTGGAGTCCTGCGGCGGTTCCCTGTGTGTGTGCATCGACAACGGGCTGCTGCGCGGCAACCGGCGCGAGGGGCTGTTCCTGAATCTCGCTCGCCTGGCGGAGCCGGATCTGAACGGAGAGTTCACGCCGGTACGCGCCTACAGCACCTCGAAGAGCTTCGCCGCCAGCACGGTGCTGCAGCGCCAGTTGTCGGATCTGCACCTGCGGGAGGGCGAGCGCCTCCCGATCGGAGCGCACCTTGAGCCGAGCATGTTCTACTTTCAGAGGGATCTCGACGAGACACCCGAGGGGCGGGACCAGCAGGAGCGGGGCCTGATCGGCGCGATGCCCTGGATCGTGACCTCGCCGCATCCGCTGTTGACGGCCGCGCAGATCAATACCCAGGTGGAGTTCGACCGCGCCTTTCGTACCGCGGCCCAGGCCCCGAGCTTCCGGGGCAAGCGATTGCTGTACGTGTCGGGCCTGAACATCGACATCTCGCCGCAGCCGGGCGAGAACTTTCCGGCGACCCATTTCGTGCCCTGGGCCGCCTACCTGCAGGATCGCGAAGGCCGGGCGCGCATCCTTGAGCAGCCGGAGCTGCTGATGGCCCTGCTGGCGCAGAGCGAGGACAATCCCGACGCGGTGGACCTGGAGACGGCGATCACCGTGATGGCCGAGGGCGACATGGTGCGCGTGGGGCGGACCGCGTCCGCACAGGGCTTGCCGCCGACCCCGTCATCGACGTGAACCGTCTGCATAGGGTTTTTGGTGGGGGGTGCCGGAGCGGAGGTCCCTCCTCTTCTGCCCCGACTCGATAGCATTTCTGTGAAGTTGGGCTAAACTTCTGATTGGATGACTGAACGCCGACTCATGCCCCGATTCCCGTTCCGCTGGCCTGTGGAGGTCCGCGGTCCTCGCGGCGAGCGCTTCTTTGCGCGGAGCTCGGAGATCTCGGGACGGGGGATCGGCATGGTGGTCGATCATCTTACGGCGGTCGGTCTCGCGCCTGGCGGTACCGTTCTCGGGCCGCACACTCCAGTCATCGACGTGCAACTCCAGGTGCCCGGAGAGGACACCGGCGGCGATATCCGGCTCGAGGGGCGGGTGCGGCACATCCGTCGGCTCTCCCAGCAGCAGTATCTGGTCGGGGTGAACTTCATCGATCCGGATGCCGCCCTGCAGCTGTTACAGCGGGTCAGGGCCCGCGCCGCACCCTCACCCCAACCCTCCCCCGCAAGCGGGGGAGGGAGGGTTTCATCGTCGGGGGTGGCGCAGGGCCGTGACAGTTTATGTTAACGAATGCGTCGTGCGCCGCGAGGGACCCGGATGGCCGATGACGGCCTTCGGCCTCTTCCGCCCTCGTTTCTCTCCTGGTCGGGGGGCTGACGGGTCGATTGTCCTTGCCGTAGGCGAAACGCTGGGCTAGGCGAAGGGTATAGTGGACGGTGACCGGTTCCCGAAGGGGCATCGGCAGTGGCGTGTCGTCCGGAGAAAGGCGATCTTCATGCAGGCAGAACAGTTCCCCAGGCACGCGGCCGCGATATCGGCACCGGACCCGAAGGTGCCGTCTCCGGCGCAACGTCGGCCACGCATCATTGCGATCACCAGCGGCAAGGGCGGCGTCGGCAAGTCCAGTATCGCGGTGAATCTGGGTCTGACGCTCGCGCGCTACGGGCGACGGGTGTGCATCCTCGATGCCGACACCGGGCTGGCCAACGTGAACATCATGCTCGGCCTGCGTCCGGGCAGGAGCCTGGAGCACGTGCTGGCCGGCGAGTGCCCGATCGAGGACATCCTGCTCGAGGCCCCGCACGGCCTGAAGGTGATTCCGGGCGCGAACGGCATCAGCGAGTGCGTGAACCTGGACCCGGAGCGGCAGCAGCGCCTGGTCACCGAGCTTGACCGCATCGAGGGCGATTTCGACTACCTGTTGCTGGACACCGCCGCGGGCATCAGCGAGACGACGCTGGACTTCGTCAGTGCGGCGCACCAGGTCCTCCTCGTGATCACCCCGGAACCCACCGCCCTGACGGATGCCTTTTCCCTGCTGAAGCTCGCACTGCGCAGGCACCCGGTTGCCTGTGAGGTGGTCGTGAACATGGCCGCCAGCTTCAACGAGGCGCACAGCGTCTTCCAGCGCTTCCACGGCGCCGTCGGCAAGTACCTTGAGGCGGACGTGAACTTCCTGGGTTTCGTGCAGCGGGACGAGAGCATGCGCACGGCGGTGTCCCTGCAGCACCCGGTCGCGCTGTTTCCGGAAACGGACCCGTCGAGCCGTCCCTTCCAGCGTCTCGCCGAGGCACTGGAGGAGGGCGCACCGAACGGGCAGGGCACGGAGGGCTTCAGCCGGTTCTGGTTCCGGCGCTTCCTGGAGCCCGCCGGCATCCCGGCACCGGCGGGCGGACGGCTGCCGCGGACCGAAGAGACCGGTGAACCCGGGTTGACCGAACCGTCTCCCGCTCCCGGGACCACCAGGACGGAGCCGATCCCGCCCCCGGATCGTCTCGCGGCCCTGCGCAGCGAGTGCTGGCAGCTCCTCGAGGAGATGGACGACGCCCGGCTGCTCGCGCAGTGGATCGAGGGGCTGCATGCGCGGTACTGGGATCGCTTCGGGCGGCCGGGCATCGACCTGCAGCGTTTCCTCGAGCGCCTGGAGGGCGATCCCGAAGCCTATGCGCAGATACTGGCGATGCTGCGCGAGCGCTTCGGAACTGCCGACGCGGACGCCTATCCGGAGCCGGGACCATCCCCGGAACCCGAGAGCGGCGGGACCACGGAAGAAGGGGAAAGGGAGGCCTCCGCCGCGGCCGTGCGTGCCCCGGAACCGACCGCGGAGACGGCCGGCGGTGACGCGCAGGCGGTCCCGGTCGGTGCGGAACCGCGCCCGGATTTCGGCCGGACCGCGGCGGCAACCGGCGCGCGGCCGCCGACCTTGCCGCAGGCCCGGCAGGTCGATCCCGCCCGGGCGCACACCTATGATCCGGGGCGGTTCGGAACGCAGCGGGAACTGGCGGACAGACTGCAGCAGATGAGTCCCGATGACGGAACCCTGCTGGACCTGATTCGGCGGCTGTGAGAGCCCGGCTTCCCGGCGGGCCTTCGCCTTTTGCCGGCTTGCCGGCGGGGCAGTATAGTCTGCCCGTGCACAGGGGACTGGTTACATGGGTCTGTTTTCCCTTCGAAAACGGACCTTCCGAACCGCGGGCGGGGGACATGTCCATGGCTGAACAACCGGTGCCGGCAGCCGGGCGCCCGGGCACTGCGGCGGGCCTGGAGCGCTAGGAATGGCCGAGGCCCGCAAGGCGCGCGATTCGCTGCCCAGCCTGCCCCAGGTGCTCGTGCGCATCCTCGACGCGATCTACGAGGACCAGGCGGACCTGCACAAGCTGAGCGCGATCATCCTGCAGGATGCCGCCATGACTGCCCGCGTCATTGCAGTCGCCAACTCGAGTTTCTATTACCGGGGGCGGCGTCAGGAGTCCCTGGACCGGGCGGTTCTGCACCTCGGGACGGACGCGGTGAAGACCCTGGTGATGACCGCGTCCATGCGGCAGCTGTTCTCGCGCTTCGGCCGGCAGAGTCCGCGCCTGCTGAAGCGGGTGTGGCGCAACGCGCTGGTCACCGCCAGCCTGAGCCAGGTGCTGGCGGTGCTGACCAGCTATCCCCGGCCCGAGGAGGCCTATCTGAGCGGGCTGATGGTGGACATCGGCCGGCTCGTGCGTCTGGGCGAGGAACCGGAACGCTATCGGGCGATGATCACGGAGGCCGGGGACGAACAGGCCCTGATCCGGACCGAGCGCGAGGTCTTTGGCAGCACGCACTGCGAGGTGGCGGCGGACCTGATGGAGGCGTGGGGGCTCAGCCCCTTCATGGCCGATGCGGTGCGTTATCACCTGGAGCCGGCGATCCGGGTTCGGGACGCGCACCACCTCGTGAAGATCGTGAACCTCGGCTACTCGATGGGCCGGCCCGGCGCGATCGGCCACGACACGCTGGTTGCCGGAGATATCCTCTTCGGTCTGAACGAGGGGCTGACCGCGGAACTGCGCGGACGCGTGTCGGACGACGTCACCGGGATCGCGCGTTCCCTGGGGATCGACATCGAGGCCGAGGACGACGCCTCGGACCGGCTGGCGCGGCAGTCCCTGGGCGAGCGTCTGGAGGGTCTGAACCAGCTGGCGCGGCTCCAGGGCGAACTCTCCCGGATCGCGACACTGCATCGCCATGTGGCGGTCCAGCGCGCGCTGCTATTGACCTTCGGCGTGCAGCACAGCCTGGTGTTTCTCGCGGATGACGGGGCGGAGTTTCTTCGGGCCTGGATCGACGAGGATCCGGAGCCGGCCTTCCTGCTGCCGCTGGAGCGCGGACGCAGCGTGGTGGCCGATGCCGCATTGGAGGGGCGTCCGGTCCAGGTCACGGCGGCCGGCACGGAGGACCTCTCGGTCGTGGATCGCCAGATCCTGGGGGCCTGCGGTGCCGGATCGATGTGGGTGCAGCCGTTTCCGCCGGACATCGGCCGTCCCGGGGCGCTGGTGCTGGGTCTGAACAGCGAGCAGCTGTCCCAGCTGGCGGAGCGCGGCAGCCTGGTGGCGGCGATGGGGCGCGAGATCGCCGCCGCCCTCGGGACCGCGCAGGAGGCGCCGGGACGTCCGGACACGGAGGCGCTGGAGCAGCGCATTCGCGAGATGGTGCACGAGGCGGGCAATCCGCTGAGCATCATCCAGAACTACCTGGCGATGCTGCGCGTGAAGCTCGGCGAGGAACACGACGCGCAGCTCGAGATCGGCGTGATACGCGACGAGATCGAGCGGGTCGGGCGCATCCTGATGCGCATGCGCGAGGCCCCCAGCCAGACGGATGCGACCTCGGTCTCGCTGAACCGGGAGGTGCGACAGATCACCGACATCTTCGCGGCCTCGGTCTGCAGTACCCGCGGCATCGAGCTGGAGGTGGATCTCGCCTCCGGGGACCCCCCGCTCGCACAGTCGCCGGACCACCTTCGGCAGATCCTCACAAATCTTCTCAAGAATGCAACCGAAGCCATTGGAGAAAATGGAAAAATTCAGGTGAAGACCCGCGATCCGGTGAGCCTGGGCGGGCGCCGTTACACGGAGATCATCATCCAGGACGACGGGCCGGGATTTCCGCCCGAGGTCCAGGCGAAGCTCTTCACGCCGGTTGAGTCGACCAAGGGCGACGGGCATTCCGGCCTCGGTCTGAGTATCGTCAAACGTCTGGTGGATGAAATGGACGGCGTCATCCTCTGTTCCAGCGGTGACGAGGGCACCCGCTTCCAGTTGCTGCTGCCCCGCGCGGCCGGAGAATGAGGCCCCTCCCCGGCGGATAGCGGGGGGCGAGGCCGCCGGGAGGGCGGGGCTGTCACCTCGACCTCAGGCGCTGTCCGTCGCCTCCGAACCGGCGGGTGGAGCGGCCGCAAGCCGGCGTGCCCGCACCGCCTCGGCCAGCTCCTCGAGCAGGGCCACGGAGTCGTCCCAGCCGATGCAGGGGTCGGTGACGCTCTGGCCGTAGGTCAGCGGCTCATCGGCCTGCAGATCCTGGCGACCTTCGACCAGATGCGATTCGGCGGAGACGCCGAAGATGCGCTGTTCGCCGGAAGCGATCTGTCCGGCCACCGCGGAGCCGGACTTCAGCTGGTGCCGGTAGCCCCCGGGCGTGTTTCCGTGCGAGAGATCGACCATCAGCCGGCCGGGCAGGTGGAAGCGCGCGAGGTCCGCGCACGCGGCATCCACGCTGGCGGGATCGTAATTGGGCTTCATGCCGCCGCGCAGGATGATGTGGCAGTCGGCGTTCCCGAGGGTATCGACGATCGCGACCTGCCCGGACTTGTGCACGGAGAGGAAGTGGTGCCGCTGCCGCGCCGCGAGGATCGCCGCGGCGGCGATCTTCACGTTGCCGTCGGTCCCGTTCTTGAAACCGACGGCGGAGGACAGGCCCGAGGCGAGTTCCCGGTGCACCTGGGACTCGGTGGTGCGCGCCCCGATCGCGCCCCAGGAGACCAGGTCGCCAATGTACTGCGGCGAGATCACGTCCAGGAATTCGCAGCCGGCCGGGACCCCCGCCTGGTTGATGCGCACCAGGAGGTCGCGGGCGATGCGCAGGCCCTCGTTGATCCGGAAGCTGCCGTTCATATAGGGATCGTTGATCAGTCCCTTCCAGCCGATGGTGGTGCGCGGTTTCTCGAAATACACCCGCATCACGATCTCGAGATCGGCCGCGAGACGGTCCCGCTGGGCCTTCAGGCGGGATGCGTATTCCAGCGCGGACACCGGGTCGTGGATGGAGCAGGGGCCAATCACCACCAGCAGACGGTCGGATTGTCCGTGGAGGATGTCGCGGATGTTCCTGCGGGTGTCGGCGATGAAGCGCTCCGCCGGCGTGTCCTTGATCGGAAAGAACTGGATCAGGTGCGCCGGGGGCGGCAGCGGCAGGATGTTCTCGATGCGCTGGTCGTCGGTCGTGGACGTGCGGTCGATGGATGGTGGGGCCAGCGGGTCGCCCTGGATGTCGGTCATGGTCGGATGTCCATCGCGTGAGGATTGTGTCGGGGCGAAGCGTTGCGGACGCCGGACCGCGATTCCCGCGACCTGTCTGAGGGCCGGCGGGCGGACAGCGGAACCCGGGATCGCAGGCCTGCGTGCGCAAGGCCTGAACCGCGGCTTCCAGGTACCGCGCTCGCATTGCCCCTCGAGTATTGAATAGCTTGTGCGTTGCGTCAACGTGGGCGGGAATTCCCCGCGGCAGCGGCGCGGCACCGGCCCATATCCTCTAGAATCCCTGCTGGAAGACTTCAGCGCCGGGCCCGGGCGCAGGGGGCGCATCGTGCGGGCACAAGCCTTCGCGGTAACGCCCCGTGGCGCAACTGCGCTGTCGAGGCCGTTACACCAACGAGGTGGCAATGCTGTTCGTGGGCACCGCCGATCACGTCGACCCCGAAATCCGGCAGCAACAGGCACTGGCGCGGTTTCCGCCGTCCCTCGCGCAGGCGGATGAACCCGTGTCTGATGCCTCTTGGAGACCCGCATGAAGATTGTCAACGAATTTCCCCGACAAGTCCGGATCGAAGAGCACCTGTGGATCGCTCTGTCCGACGGAACCCGACTGGCGGCGCGCCTCTGGCGACCGGAGGACGCGATCGACCAACCGGTGCCGGCGATCCTCGAATACATTCCCTACCGCAAGCGCGATTCCACCCGCGCCCGCGACGACCTGATGCATCACTACTTCGCGGGCCATGGCTACGCCTGCCTGCGTGTCGATCTGCGGGGCAGCGGCGATTCCGAGGGGGTGCTGAAGGACGAGTACCTGCAGCAGGAGCTCGACGACGGCATCGAGGTGATCGAATGGCTCAGCGCCCAGCCCTGGTGCACCGGCGACGTGGGGATGATCGGCATCTCCTGGGGCGGCTTCAACGGGTTGCAGATTGCCGCAATGCGCCCCCCGGCGCTGAAGGCCGTCGTCAGCGCCTGTTCCACGGACGACCGCTATGCCGACGACATCCACCACATGGGCGGCTGTCTTCTTGGCGACAACCTTTCGTGGGCCTCGACGATGTTCGCCTACAACTCCCTGCCGCCGGATCCCGGGCTGGTCGGCGATCAATGGCGCCAAATGTGGTTTGAGCGCCTGGAGGGCTCCGGGCTGTGGCTCGAGCAGTGGCTGCGCCACCAGCGCCGGGACGAGTACTGGAAACACGGCTCCGTCTGCGAGGACTGGTCCGCGATCCAATGCCCCGTGATGGCGGTCAGCGGCTGGGCCGACGGGTACTCGAACGCGGTGTTCCGGCTGCTCGCGAATCTCCAGGTGCCGCGCCGGGGACTGGTCGGTCCCTGGAGCCACAAGTATCCCCATCAGGGCGTGCCCGGACCGGCGATCGGTTTCCTCCAGGAGTGCCTGCGCTGGTGGGACCACTGGCTGAAGGAATCGGACACCGGGATCATGGACGAGCCGATGCTGCGGGCCTGGATGCAGGACAGCGTGCCGCCGACCACCTACTACGACGAACGTCCGGGACGCTGGGTCGGCGAGCGGCACTGGCCATCGCCGGAGGTGACGCTACAGGGTTGGACCCTCGCCTACCCCGGCACGCTGGAGACGGAGGACGCGGGGGTTTCGCAACGCACGATGACCCTGCTGTCCCCGTTGAGCGTGGGCCTGTTCGCCGGCAAGTGGTGTTCGTACGCGGCGACCCCCGATCTGCCGCACGATCAGCGCGAGGAGGACGGAGGCGCGATGGTGTTCACCACCGACCCGCTGGAGGAACCGCTGGAGATAATGGGTGCCGGGGTGGTCGAACTCGACCTCAGCGTGGATCGACCGGTGGCGATGGTCGCGGCGCGGCTGTCCGACGTCGCCCCCGATGACAAGGCGACACGCATCACCTACGGTCTGCTCAATCTCACGCACCGGGACGGCTCGGAGTCACCGCAGCCGATGGAGCCCGGACGCAGCTATCGTGTGCGCGTGAAGCTCAACGATATTGCGCAGCATTTCCCGGTCGGACACCGCCTTCGCCTGTCGCTCTCGACGTCCTACTGGCCACTGGCCTGGCCGGCGCCCCAGCCGGCCCGACTCCGTGTCCAGACGGGGATCAGCCGATTGCTGCTGCCCGTGCGTCCGCCGCGGGATGCCGAGGATCTCCGCATCGAGTTCCCTGAACCCGAGGGGGGGCCGGCCTCGACCGAGGTCGATCAGATCACCGGGCAGGTCCACAACTGGCGCGTGATCCGCGACCTCGCGCTGGATCGTTCCACGCTGGAGGTGGTCAACGATCAGGGCAGGGTGCTGTTACGGGAACTCGAACTGGAGATGCAGCGCAAGGCGCTGGAGTGGTATAGCTACCGTAGCGACGACTACAACTCGACGCGCGGCGAGACCCTGTGGGAGCGTGGCCTCCGACGCGGTGACTGGCAGGTGCACACGGTCACCCGGACCGTGCTGACGTCCACCCCGCGCGAGTTCCTGTTGCACGCGGAACTGGATGCCTTCGAAGGGGAACGGCGGGTGTATTCGCGCAACTGGGACGTGCGGATTCCGCGCGATCTGGTGTGACCGGAAACGCGGCCGGGGTGGTCGCGTCGGCGGCCTCGGCGCTCAGGTCTCAGGGCATTGCGGCATTGGCGTCCGGAAGCATCCAGAACGCAAGCGAGAGCATGATTGCGGTCAGGCTGGTGCCGAAGATCGGCAGCACCATCAGTCCCGCGATCGCCTCGCGCTGGAACAGCCGTATCCCCATGGCCCCCAGGCTGCCGGACCAGACCGCCGCAGCGACGATGGCGAGCGCGAAGAGCCCTTCCAGCCAGAGCACCATCACCAGCAGCGGGAGGCCCAGGTTCAGGGCGACGAGCAGATAGTCCCGGCCACCGGCCGCGCGGCCGGCGGTGAGTGCGTAGGCATAGGCGGCCCAGAACAGGAACAGGCCGAAGCCGAAGGCACCTGCGGCCGGCGAGCCGGCGGGCGCCCTGAGCACTGCGGCCCCGCGGGCCTCGAGACCGATACCCAGGCCCACCAGCGCCAGGGCCGCGCCGATGCTGATGATCAGCCAGAACCACAGGGTTCCCCGTTGTATGTCCGGTTCCGTCATGAGCTCTCCAGTGGGGCTGGCCGCGCTCCGCGACTGCCCTTTGCGCGCCTGCCCGGCCTGCCCGGGTGACGACCCGCGATTCCCGAGGCGTTTTCGCAATCAATCCGGGTTGAAGCTCTCCGGCGGGCGCTGGAAGAAATACGAGATCGCCGTGGTCGCTGCCGTGGTTGCCCAGAGAAAGAGGAAGGTCACGGAGTAATAGCCCACGTTCGTCAGTGCCGGGCCTGCGCCGCGCGCGAGCTGTGCGGGATCCAGAAACATGAACACGACTGCCGTGGCCAACGCGGACATGATGAAGGAAGGCCAGAATACCGAAACCCATTTCTGCATCGTTCGCCTCTCGTGTCGCAAACCTACACCCGCCGTGGACCGATTCCGGATCCGGACGCTACCCCGACCGCCTCGATGAATATCGCCATGCCGGTCCAGTGCCGGGTTCCCAAGGGACGGGGGAGGGTGTCCTGCCCGGCTGTCTCTTCCTCGCTGAACCGGCACCCCGGCGGCTGAGCCCGCGCCTGAGGTTGCCGGAGCGGGATCGCTTCTTGGATTCTGGCACCGGGGCTCATCCGCTTACAAGGCCATTTCTGATACCGGAAATGCCCCTCTAAGGGCCTCGTGGGCACGATATTGCGTGCTGATCTGTTGTTTAACAATGACTTGGCCTGGTCCGACCCCGGTAGTGGGGGAGCCTCCCCGGTCCCCCGACCTGATTGCCCATGTGCGGATGAAGAATCTTGTGCGCTGCCGTGAGATCATTTGGCTCGCCCCTAGCTTCCTGATGATGATGGCACCACCCGACCTGAAGCAGAAAACCGTCACCACGGCAGTCCTGTGTTCGGCCACGATCGGCACTGAACGTACCGCCGGGACGGGCGTCATGGCCTCATGAGGGACGCCGGGAACGAAACGGGGGCCGTCCCCCCCGCGCCCCGCGCGGTGCTGATCGGCGCCGCGCGCTACCGCCGGCACTCCTACGGCAGCAACCATCCACTGGGGATTCCGCGCGTCTCGCTGACACTGGACCTGATCCGCGCCTACGGGGCCCTGACGGCGAAGGAATTCAGCGTGTCGCGCCCGGCCACCTCGGTGGAACTCGAGCGGTTCCACACCAGCGAGTACATCGGGGCGCTGCGCCAGTGCGAGATCGATGGCAAGGTCGCGCACCGCTACCGGCAGCGGCACAATATCGGCAATTTCGAGAACCCCTTCTTTCCCGGCTTCTTCACCACGCCCGCGACCGCGGCCCAGGGGAGCATCCTCGGCGCGGAGATGCTGCTGGAGGGCCGGATCGCCTTCAGTCCGGCGGGCGGGATGCATCACGCGCGGGCGGATCAGGCGCGCGGCTTCTGCTACATCAACGATCCGGTCCTGGCGATCAACCGGCTGCGGCGGGAGGGGCTGCGGGTGCTGTACGTGGACCTCGATGCCCATCATGGCGACGGCGTCGAGGCGGCCTTCGTTCGCGATGCGCGTGTGACGACCCTGTCGCTGCACATGGACACGGCCTACGCCTATCCCTTCGAGGGCGGCGGCGCCGGCGACACGGGGCCCCTTGGCAATGCGGTGAACCTGCCGCTGCCGCGAGGGATCCACGACGACGAGTACCGCTATGCCTTCGAACGGGTCTGGCCCGCGGTGCTGGAGATGTCGCGGCCCGACGCGGTTGTGCTGCAGGCGGGCACCGACGTCCTGGCGCCGGATCCACTGGGCAAGTTCCGCATCTCCACCCAGCTGTTCCTGGGGATGGTCGCGCGGATCCTCGCGGACGCCCCGACTCACCCCGACGGAACGCCCCGGCTTCTGGTGCTCGGGGGAGGCGGCTACCACCCGCTGATGCTTGCGCGCTGCTGGACCGGACTGTGGGGCCTGCTTTCCGGGCGCGACCTGCCGGAGACGATCCCGGCGGAGGGCGAGGCGCTGCTGCGGGCGGTGGACTGGGATCTGGACGAGGACGAGGAGCACTTCGAGGGCCTCTTCACCCGGCGGGTCGACGAGGCGCAGGGGGGCGAATTGCGCGCTGGACTGCGCGAAGAGGTCGAGCGGCTGCTGGACACGCATCCGCTGCTGCGGATGCTGCCCCGCCGTTGATGCGGCCGTCTCGGCGCGGTTGACTGATCCGGCACGCGGCTCAGGCGAGGGCGACCGGGATGCGCCCGATGCGGGCGCGCCATTCCCGCGGTCCGGTGATGTGCACGCTGGTGCCCTCGCTGTCCACCGCGACGGTGACCGGCATGTCGCGCACCTCGAATTCGTAGATCGCCTCCATACCGAGGTCCTCGAAGGCGACCACTTGCGCCGAGCGTATCGCCTTCGCGACGAGGTAGGCGGCACCGCCCACCGCGATCAGGTAGGCGGAGCGGTTTTCCCGGATCGCATCGATCGCGGCGGGACCGCGCTCGCCCTTGCCGATCATCGCGATCAGGCCGGTCTGCTCCAGCATCGTGCGGGTGAACCTGTCCATGCGGGTCGCGGTGGTCGGGCCGGCCGGGCCCACGGCCTCGTCGCGCACCGGATCCACCGGTCCGACGTAGTAGATCACGCGGCCGGTGAAGTCGACCGGCAGCGGATCGCCCCGGTGGAGCTCGCGATGGTGGGCCCGCTGCGCTTGGCCCACCCTACGCCTGTGGCGGGGGGTCCGGAGGCGAGGGGCCGTTGTAGATGGGTCCGCCGCGTTCCACGTAGCGTCGCAGGATCGCCCGCCCCTGCCGGCGCAGCAGCGGGCCACGCACGGCGATGCCCCGACGCTGCAGTTCCCGCCGCCACCGGGGGGTCGCGGGTCCCTCGTCGAAGCCGATGGCCTCGACGTCCGGACGGGGAGTGGAGAACACCAGCCGCTGCACCCCGCTCCATGCAATCGCGCCCAGGCACATGGTGCAGGGCGCGCTGGAACTGACCAGAACACAGGGCAGGGCAGCCAGGCTGTGAGAGCCGATGTGCTGCTGTGCCAGCGACAGGGCCTGCAGTTCGGCATGGGCCGCGGCGCAGCAGCTGGCGATGGTGGTGTTCACGGCGGCCCCGAGACGTTCCCGGTCGTCCATGTGGTAGACGGCCGCCGCGAAGGGTCCGCCGCCACCGTGTTCGACGTGCTCCCGCGCGAGGCCGAGCACCTCCGCGAGCCGTTCGCGGTCGTCCGCGCCTGGCGCGGGCCGTCGCATCCAGTCACGCAGCCATCCCGGTTGTTCCAGCCGGATCACGATGGTCGCTTCGTTGTCGGGCATCCGCGGCGCCCCGGGGCATTGGTCTGTGCAGAGCGTAGCGCGGATCGCCGTCGCGTGCTCTCGCATCGAGCGCCAGTCCGGAGTCCCGGAAGACGGGCAGCGCGAGGCCGTTTTTGGCACAATCGGGTCAGCGGGGATCGCGGGGGACGGCCATGCGCAGGGTGGTGTTCAACCAGAAGGGCGGAGTCGGAAAATCCACCATAACAGTTAATCTAGCCGCAATCAGTGCCGATCAGGGCCTTAAAACCCTCGTTGTCGATCTCGATCCGCAGGCCAATTCGACCCAGTACCTGCTCGGGCCCGACCACATCGGGTCGGGCCCGACACTTGCCGACTTCTTCGATCAGGTCCTGAATTTCAAGCTCAATCCCCGGGACAGCAGCGAATTCGTCACCGCGACTCCCTTTCCCAATCTGCATCTGATGCCCTCGCATCCCGACCTCGAGGACCTGCAGGGCAAGCTGGAGTCCCGGTACAAGATCTACAAGCTGCGCGAGGCGCTCGAGCAGCTCGGCAGCGACTATGAACGGATCTGGATCGATACTCCTCCCGCGCTCGGATTCTACACACGATCGGCGCTGATCGCCGGCGATCGCTGTCTGATTCCGTTTGATTGCGACGACTTTTCACGCCGGGCGCTTTACACGCTGATGCAAAACGTGCAGGAGATCCGCCTGGATCACAATCGCGCGCTGTCGGTCGAGGGGATCGTCGTGAACCAGTTCCAGTCCCGCGCCTCGTTGCCGCGCCGGATCGTGGAGGAGCTGGATCGGGAGGGACTCCCGGTACTGAGGCCCTATCTGTCGACCTCGGTGAGGATCCGCGAGTCACACGGTCAGTCGAGACCGATGATTCATCTCGATCCGCGGCACAAGGTGACGCAGGAGTACCTGAAACTGCACGAGGCGCTGGAGTGACTCCACACCGGCGCGGGGAAGCGGAGGAGAGGACATGCACAGGTCGGCACGCATCGGAATCCTGACCGTATCCGACCGGGCCAGCCGCGGCGAGTACCGGGACGAGGGCGGGCCGGCCATCGAGGCCTGGCTGGATGCGGCGCTGACCACCCCGTGGGTTGCGCTGCGGCGCGTGATTCCAGATGAACTGCACGAGGTCGAGACCACACTTGCGACGCTCGCGGACACGGAGGGCTGCTGCCTGATCGTGACCACCGGCGGCACCGGGCCGGCGCCGCGCGACGTCACCCCGGAGGCCACCGAGGCCGTGTGCGACAAGCTGCTGCCAGGCTTCGGCGAACAGATGCGGGCGGTGTCCCTCCGCCACGTACCGACCGCAATCCTGTCCCGCCAGACCGCCGGCATCAGGGGCGGTGCGCTGATCGTGAACCTGCCCGGCAAGCCCTCGGCAATCGCCGAGTGCCTGGACGCGGTCTTCCCGGCGATACCCTATTGCGTGGATCTGATCGGCGGACCGTATCTGGAGACGGACCCGGTGCGCGTGCCCTCGTTTCGGCCGGCACATGCCAGGCCACCGGATTGAAGCGCGGCCGGGCCAGTCCCGGCCGTGCAGGGTCTCAGAACGCGGTCGCGTTATCGACCACGCGGTCGAGCAGGTCCTCGACGTTCTCCAGCGCCGCGCGGGTCTCCTCGTCACCGACAATCGGGACACGCTTATAGCCGACGTAGACGGTGCCCGGCTCGGCGGACAGTTCATAGATCGCGATTACGTAGGGACAGAACACGATGCTGTGGGGGTCGGCCTCCATCATGCGCCGGGAGTAGATCGCACTGCAGAACTCCAGTGACTCCCCGTGCAGGTAGATGCTTCCCTCCGCGCCGAGGTCGCCCCCGGTACGATCCAGCATCTCTGCGATATGGCCCACCGTGTTGATCACCATGCCTTCGCCGGCGATCGCGGATTCGACCATCTCCCGATAAAAGTCGTAGTCGCCCTCGATCGCGTAGATCCGGCGGTCTTCGGTGTCGAGCACGAGTTCCTTTGCCTGTGCGGCGGGCAGTGCGAGCAGCAGGGCGAGGGTTGCCAGGATGGCTGAGCGAAGGAGGTTCATCACGGAGTCCTCAGGGTAGTCAGATGGAGTGGGAGGGTGGTTACCGGACCGGGCGCAAGTCCAGCCAGGGCGGACAGCGCCATGGTATTCAGAGCGGCTCCTGTTCCTGAAAGGTCCGGGGAATGCGGAAGAACTCCGGACTCAGGGTGTCAATGGATATGCCGGTCAGGCGCGTGACCACGTCATCGCGGACATGACGGACCTCGAGGGGCACGCCCTCCAGTCCGGGAAGCACGTTCGCGCTCATCGCCCGGGCCACCGGCCCGCCGGCATCCAGCGCCCTGCGTGACAGCTCGAACAGCCGCTCGGTGAGCGCGTTCAGCGTCTGGAAATCGATCCGGGACAGGCCGAGGTCGTCCGGGCCCGTGACACAGGCGACGCTCTGCACCCGCCCGTCGACCCGGATCTCCTTTTCCTCGCACTGCAGCTCGCCGATCTGCCGAGTGCTCCCGGTCGTCCGGACCTCAACCTCGACCGGCGCCCGGTCGACGCCCAGGCCGAGCTGTGTCTCCAGCTCCGCACGCTCATCCTCCGGAAGTTGCTGGATCTGTATTCGCATCTCCGCGATCATCTCCTCCATCGCCTCGATCTGGGCATCGACCACCTGCTCGTCGAAGGCCATATAGTTCCGGTTGGTCCGGTCGACGATGTACAGCGAACGGTCATTGGCATTGAAGAGCATATACCCGGCACCGCCATCGCCATCCGCGATGTCCATGCGCGCGTAGTTTCCCTTGACCAGAATCTCCGAGTTCTGACCCGTGTTGTCCGCGAAGCGCATCAGGGCATCCGCATGCGTGGTGCCCGCGGACAGCAGCATCAGACACGCGAGCGACGCAAGGATCGGACGCATCCTGTCACCCTCCCGAAGGGAGAAATGCCCGCTGACGGTCATCCGGAGACGCCCTCCGAGCGCGATCCGCGTCCCAGCATCTCTTCGAGTGCCGGCCAGCGCAACGGATTCCCCGGTCCCGTGTGCAGGCTCGGCTCGTCCTCGCCGGGCGGCTCGACCGTGGTGCGCTGCTGCTCCATGACCTCGATGTCCGCGTCCGAGGCATCACCGGAGCTCCTGCGGCGCTCGACGAGCCGCTCGCGCAGGGTCTCGATGTCCGCAGAGCAGTGGACGATCGCGAATCCTCCCTCGTGCCCCCGGGCGAGCTCCTGGAACGGACGGCGCTGCTCGCGTTTCATGAAGGTGGCATCGACGATCACCAGGTGACCGCCGGCAAGCAGGCGCCCGGCCAGATCCAGCAGGTGCCGGTAGACCGCGTCGATGCCCTCGGGAGAGTACATCTCTTCCTGCTGTTCCGGTGTCGGCCGGTCGTCGGGCGCAAGGCCGATCATGCGCTTGCGCTCCACGTCGCTGCGCAGCCGGATCGCGCCGAGGCGCTCGAGGATGGCGGTGCTGATCCAGGTCTTGCCGCTGCCGGAGATGCCGTGCATCAGGATCAGGCCGGGCTGTCCCGGGACCCGCAGCCGGCTGGCCAGCTTCAGGTAGCGTTCCACCTCGGCGTCGCACTCCCGGCGCTGATCGTCGGAGATCTCCGCCTCGGCGGCGTGGATCGCGTTGACCTTCGCCCGGACCAGCGCCCGGTAGACCTGGTAGAAGGGCAGCAGCGACAGCGTCTCGAAGTCGTCCCGCCGTTCGAGATAGGCGTTCAGCACACGGTACGCGTGGGCCGGCGCACCGCGGGCATGGAGGTCCATGGTCATGAAGGCGAGCTCGGAGGCCACGTCGATCCAGCGCAGCGAGGCATTGAACTCGATGCCATCGAAGATCGCGAGCCGCTTCCGACCCTGTTCGTCCTGGGCATACACCATGTTGCCAAGGTGCATGTCCCCATGGCAGGCGCGGACGAAGCCGTTGGCGAGCCGCGAGCGGATCAGGGGTTCCAGACGCTCGCATGTCTCTCGTGTCCAGGATTCGAGTTCGCGCAACGGCCCGGACCGCCCCGGCGCCGCGTCGGCCGACGGCTCGAGCGCCTCGAAGTTGGCCAGCATCGGTGCCAGGACCGCCTGGGGCGTTCCATATTCCGAATCCGCCGGGGCACGATCCGCTTGCTCGTGAAAGGCGGCGACCTTCGAACCCAGCTCGTCCATCGCAGACACCGGCAGTTGTCCGCTGTCGAGAAGGCGGTCCAGTTCCTGGTCCCGGTCGAAGCGGCGCATGTGGACCGCGTATTCCAGCACCGGCCCCTCGCCGTCGACGTTCGGGTCGTCCGGCGTACCCCGGATGGTTGCGACGTCCAGATAGATGCCCGGTGCCAGCGCGCGGTTGATCTCGAGTTCCGCCGCACAGCAGCGCTGGCGGGACTCCAGGGTGGAGAAGTCCAGGAAGCCGAGATCCAGCGGTTTCTTGATCTTGTAGGCGTGCTCGCCCGCCAGCAGCAGGGTGGAGATGTGGGTCTCGATGCGTTCCACCGCTGCAGCGGGATGCGGGAACCTGGACGGTTCCGCTAGCCGTGCGAGCAGGTGATGCTGGCGTTCGAGTGCGGTCATGGCGGTGTTGGCCGGCTGGCGCTGCAATGGCGCTGACGCAGGATTCTCTGAAAGGTATCCACGGCTCAGGTTAACATTAGGGCTTATCCGAAATCGATCGAGTCCATGCCCCGAAGCCGAACCCCTTCCCGCCCCCGTTCGCGGATGCGCCGCGCGCTGGCCGCAGGGGCATGGTTCAGCGTCGGGCTGCTGCTGGTGGCCATGGGAGTCGGCGTCCTGCACGTGCAGCAGATGGACCGCGAGGTGCGGGAGCGCTTCGAGGGCAAGCGCTGGGCGCTGCCGGCCCGGGTGTTCGCGAGGCCGCTCGAGCTGTATGTCGGGCGTGCCCTCACACCCGAACTGCTGCGTCTGGAACTCGAGGCGCTGAACTACCAGGAGGGCGAGGGCCGCCCCGGCCAGTTCACCATCCGCGGCAACGAGGCGTCGCTGCACACCCGGGCCTTCGTCTTCAGCGACGGGCCGGAGCCCGCGCGTTCGGTGCGGATCCGGTTTGGCGACGGGGTGGTGGCCGACCTGCGTGATCGCCACGGCAGTGTCGATCTGATGCGGGTCGAACCCATGCTGATCGGCAGCATCTACCCGACTCATGGCGAGGATCGCGTGCTGGTCAACCTGCGCGAGGTCCCGCGCGGCCTCGTAGGCGCGCTGCTGGCCACGGAGGACCGCCGCTTCCTGGCCCATCGCGGTGTCGACCCGATCGGGATTGTGCGCGCGGCATGGGCCAACCTGCGCGCGGGCCGCACGGTGCAGGGCGGCAGCACCCTGACCCAGCAGCTGGTGAAGAACTTCTACCTGACCCACGAACAGAGCCTGAAGAGGAAGATCAACGAGGCGGTGATGGCCATCCTCCTCGAGTACCACTATTCGAAGGAGGAGATCCTCGAGGCCTACCTGAACGAGGTCTTCCTGGGGCAGGCCGGAGCCCGTGCGATCCACGGCTTTGGCCTCGCGGCGGAATTCTATTTCCAGCGGCGGCTGCGGGAGCTGGAGCTGGACCAGCTGGCGCTGCTGGTCGGCCTGGCCCGGGGGGCGAGCTATTACGATCCGCGCCGCTACCCGGAGCGGGCGCTCGCGCGACGCAACGGGGTGCTGGACCGGATGCAGCGCGAGGGACTGGCCGCGCCTGACGAGATCGAGGAGGCCCGGTCGCGGCCGCTGGGCGTGACGCCCCGTGTCCCGCGTGGGGAGGGCCACTTTCCGGCCTTTCTGGACCTGGTGCGGCGGCAGCTGCGGGACGAGTACCGGGACGAGGATCTGCGCACCGAGGGGCTGCGGATCTTCACCACGCTCGATCCCGGCATCCAGCTGACCCTGGAGAGGGAGCTGACCGAGGGCGTCGCGGAACTGGTGCGGGCACGGGGCATCGAGGACCCGCTGCAGGCCGCGGCGGTGGTGACCGATCCGCTGGCAGGCGAGGTGCTGGCGCTGATCGGCGACCGGGACCCGCGCTTCCCGGGCTTCAACCGGGCGGTGGAGGCACGGCGCCCGGTGGGGTCCCTGATCAAGCCCTTCGTCTACCTGGCCGCGCTGTCGAATCCCGAGCGCTACACGCTGGCGACGCTGCTGGACGACGGGCCCCTGACACTGCACCTGCCGCACGGCGAGCCCTGGACCCCGCAGAACTTCGACCGCGAGTTCCGGGGTCCGGTCACCACATGGGAGGCGCTGGTCCACTCCTACAACGTGCCCACCGTGCGTCTTGCCCAGGAGATCGGAATCCCGCAGGTGGTGCGGCTGCTGCAGACACTGGGGCTGGAACGGACCCCGGCGGCCCTGCCGTCGCTGGCCCTCGGGGCGCTGGACCTGTCGCCGCTCGAGGTCGCGACGCTCTACCAGGCCCTCGCCAATGGCGGCTACGCGACCCGCAGCCGGGCGATCCGCGACGTGCTGGATGCCGGGAACCGGGAGCTGTCGCACTACGGCCTGGAACTGCGCGGAGCGGTCCCGGACGGGGCGGTGCGGCTGGTCGTGCGGGCGCTGCACGACGTCACCACGCAGGGCACCGGACGGCAGATCGGCTGGCGCCTGCCGGGACGCGCGGTGGCCGGGAAGACCGGCACCTCGAACGACCTTCGGGACAGCTGGTTTGCCGGCTTCGACGACCGGTTCCTGCTGGTGACCTGGCTGGGCCTGGACGACAACCGCCCGATCGGCCTGACCGGTGGCAGCGGCGCGGTGCCCATCTGGGCCCGGGCGATGGCGGCGTTTCCCGGCGGTTCGCTGAATCTCGGGCACCACCCGGAGATCCGGCTGCAGCAGGTGGACCGGGCGTCCGGCCTGCGCGCCGATACCGATGCCTGTCCCGAACGTATCGAGTTGCCCTTCTGGCGGGAATCCGCTCCCGAGGTGCGGGCCGATTGCGACCTCGGGGTGGCCCTTCCCGGACAGGGCGGTGACAACTGGCTTGAGAGGTGGCGGCGATGATGCGGGTGACGATCGGGATTTCCGCGGTCACGGGCGCGGTCACGGGCGCGGTCACGGGCCGGGCCGGCCGCCTGGCCGCCATGCTGCCGGCCATCGC
>JAGTVE010000189.1 GCA_018224485.1 Thioalkalivibrio sp.
CCGCAAGCGCCTGTTTTCAGTACGTATCTGGCGGAGAGAGAGGGATTCGAACCCTCGATGGGCTTTTGACCCATACTCCCTTAGCAGGGGAGCGCCTTCGACCGCTCGGCCATCTCTCCGACGGGCTGAAAGGATACGGGGTTGACGCAAAAATGGGAAGGGAGCGCATAGCGCTGCGGGCTTCGCGGCGCGTCGGGCGAACCATCAGCGCCGCCGCCCGGCCGCCCCGATCCAAGCGGGACGGCCGGACCCGCCCTCAGCTGCTGCTTGCCTTGCCTTCTGGATCCGAGGAATCGGCCTCAGGGTCACGATTCTCGCGCTGGATGCGCTCGAAGATCTCCTCGCGGTGCACCGCGACATCCTGCGGCGCGTTGATCCCGATTCGCACCTGATTTCCCTTTACGCCCAATACGGTGACGGAGATTTCGTCACCGATCATCAGAGCTTCACCCACGCGTCGAGTCAATATGAGCATGCCTTTCTCCACACCCTGTGTCGGACGGTTATCGGTCGTCCGGTTCCCGATGACTGCAGCTGTCGCTTGCTCAGCTTGGGGATTGACCTGCCGGTTCCTGATCAAGTTCAAAGGCATCATGCAACGTGCGGACACCCAGTTCCAGGTAGCGTTCGTCGACCACGACCGAAATCTTGATCTCGGAGGTCGAGATCATCCGGATGTTGATCGATTCACGCGCCAGCGCCTTGAACATACGGCTGGCGATACCCGCGTGTGACCGCATCCCGACTCCGACCACCGAGATCTTCGCGATCCGGGTATCGCCGGAGACGCTGCGTGCGCCCAGTTCGTCAGCCACCCTATGCAGGACTTCCATTGCCTTTTCGAAATCGTTCCTGTTCACCGTGAAGGTGAAGTCCGTGGTCTGATCGCCACCGATGTTCTGCACGATCATGTCCACTTCGATGTTCGCGTCCGCGATCGGCCCGAGAATGCCGTAGGCGATGCCGGGCTGATCGGGAACACCCTGAATCGTCAGTTGGGCCTCGTTCTGGTTGAACGCGATACCTGCCACCAACGCCTGCTCCATGCGGCCCTCCTCGGTTGTGATCAGCGTCCCCGGGCCTTCCTCGAAGGAGGACAGTACCCGCAGGGGCACGTTGTACTTGCCGGCAAATTCCACCGCACGGATCTGCAACACCTTCGACCCCAGGCTGGCCATCTCCAGCATCTCCTCGAAGGTGATGCGCTCCAGCCGCCGCGCGTTCTTGGCCACGCGCGGATCGGTCGTGTACACGCCATCAACGTCCGTGTAGATCCGGCACTCATCGGCCGCCAGTGCAGCGGCCAGCGCCACCGCCGTGGTGTCGGATCCGCCACGGCCCAGGGTCGTGATGGACCCCGCTTCATCCACACCCTGGAAGCCTGCGACCACCACCACGCGCCCCCCCTCGAGGTCTTCCCGAACGCGGGCATCGTCGATGCTCCGAATCCGTGCCTTGTTGTGGACGCTGTCGGTCAGGATCCGCACCTGACCGCCGGTGTACGAACGCGCAGGGCAGCCGCGGGCCTCAAGCGCCATGGACAGCAGGGCGATCGTTACCTGCTCCCCGGTGGAGAGCAACACGTCGAGTTCACGCCCCTCGGAGCGCGGCTGTATCTCGCGCGCCAGGCCCAGCAGACGGTCGGTCTCGCCGCTCATCGCCGAGACCACCACCACCACCGAGTGCCCCTCGCCGCGCAGACGCAGTACGCGGTCCGCGACACGCATGATGCGCTCGGGGCTTCCGACGGAGGTGCCGCCGAACTTCAGTACCAGAAGGGACATGAGTGGCCTTGGGCTTCAGTCAGCCCGGTGTTTGACAAGGCCGGCTCGCCGCGGAACGGGAACCTGCCGCACGAGTGGGTAAGGATACCCATTGTAAGCCGCCGCGTCTTGATCGCCGCGCCCGGTCATGAGGGCAGACGCTCCCGTACCCAGGGCTCCACCGATGCCAGGGCCGCATCAAGCCTTTCCGGGTCTTGCCCGCCGGCCATGGCCATGTCCGGCCGGCCACCGCCACGACCACCCACCTGCCCGGCGACAAAGCCGACCAGCTGACCCGCCTTCAGGATGTCCGTTTCGCTCTTCGTCACGCCGGCCACCAGGCTCACCTTGCCACCGGGAGTCACTGTTCCCAGCACCACCACCGAAGGTCCGAGCTTCTGCTTCAGTTGATCCACCATCTCGCGCATGGCCTTCGGCTCCACGCCATCCACCCGCCCGGCGAGCATCTTCAGCGGGCCCAGGTCGACTGCGCGTCCGGCGAGGTCGCTCCCGGCCTGGCTGGCCAGCCGGCCGCGCAGCGCCGCGACCTCCTTCTCCAGTTCGCGGTTGCGTTCGAGCACCGACTGAAGCCTCTCCGGAACCTCGGATCGGCTGCCGCGCAGCAGATCCGCGACCTGATCCAGGGTGTCCACCTGCCGATCCATCCAGGCCAGCGCTGTCTGGCCCGCGACGGCCTCGATCCGTCGAATACCGGCCGCCACCCCGCCCTCAGAGATGATCCGGAAGGCGCCGATGTCGCCGGTGCGGCCGACGTGGGTTCCACCGCAGAGTTCGGTCGAGGTCCCGATCCGGAGCACCCGCACGCTCTCGCCGTACTTCTCCCCGAACAGTGCGACCGCCCCCGAACTGAGCGCCGAATCGATGTCCATCAGACGCGTGTCCGTGGGCTCGTTGGCGAGAATTTCGGCGTTCACCTGTTCCTCGATGGCCCGCA
>JAGTVE010000190.1 GCA_018224485.1 Thioalkalivibrio sp.
CCGAGCGCGAGGTGCGCGAACTCCTGCGGGCCGCGAACATTCGCTGATCGCCACTCCGTTTCCTCCGGGGCAGCCTGCGAGCGGCTGCGGTCCGAGGCGCGACCGCCCCTGCAACTGCTGAGGTCTGGGGCCCGGTAGGCCCTCCCGTTGCTATACTCCGGATATTTTCGGGGGGCGGGTGATCACCGGCAACCCGTCCCGGCAGCTGCGGTGCCGCGCAAGCCGTCTCACGGCCGTCTGCCTCTCACCGGCCGGTCCGGCCGCAGGACGTTGATTGATGGCGCATCCCGACGACTACGAAGGTTTTCTCCGGGCCCTCAAGGGCTTCATCCCCGACGCCCGGCTGATCTCCGATCCGCTCCGTACCCTGACCTATGGCACTGATGCGAGCCTCTATCGCCTGATTCCCAGGCTCGTGGTCAGGGTCGACAGCGAGGAGGAGATGTCGCGGATCCTGCCGCTGGCGCACCGGCACCGGGTGCCGGTCACCCTGCGCGCAGCCGGCACCAGCCTGTCTGGTCAGGCGGTGACCGACTCCGTGCTGCTGCTGGTCGGCGACCAGTGGCGTCGCTGGCGCATTGCGGATGACGCATCGCGGATCAGCCTGCAACCGGCCGTGCTTGGCGGGCACGCGAACCGGCTGCTGGCGCCCCACGGGCGCAAGATCGGCCCCGATCCCGCGTCGCTGAACGCCTGCCATATCGGCGGCATTGCCGCGAACAATGCCAGCGGCATGTGCTGTGGGACTGCACAGAACAGCTACCGGACGCTGGAGAGCATGCGCGTGATCCTGCCGGACGGCACCCTGCTGGACACCGCGGATACGGCGAGTCGGGAGGCCTTCGAACGGACTCACGGAGAGCTGCTCCAGGCGCTGCGCGCGCTCGGGGAGCGCACGCGGAACGATCGCGCCCTCGCGGATCGGATCCGGGAGAAATTCCGCATCAAGAACACCTGCGGCTACAGCCTGAATGCACTGGTGGACTTCGAGGATCCGATCGACATCCTGCAGCACCTGATGATCGGTTCCGAGGGCACGCTCGGTTTCATCGCCGAGATCACCTACCGCACCGTGGAGGACCCGAAGGACAAGGCCACCGCCCTGATCTTGTTTCCGGACATCGCCTCCGCCTGCCATGCGATCGGGATCATCAAGCCGCTCCCGGTCGCGGCGGCCGAACTGATGGACCGCGCCTCCCTGCAGTCGGTGGAGGACAAGCCCGGGGTGCCGCCGGTGCTGAAGGAGCTCGGACCCGATGCGGCCGCGCTACTGGTGGAGACGCGGGCCGGCGATCACGCGGTGCTTGCCGAACAGGTCGAGACCATCCGCACCGCTCTGGACGAGGTCGAGACCCTGGAGCCGATCCAGTTCAGCATGGACCGGGGCGAATGCGACCGCCTCTGGGCGATCCGCTCCGGGCTGTTTCCCTCGGTCGGCTCCATGCGCCGGAACGGCACCACCGTGATCATCGAGGACGTTGCAGTGGCGGTGCCCCGGCTCGCCGCATTGACGCTGGACCTGCAGGATCTCTTCCGGCGGCATGGTTACGAGGGCACCATCATCTTCGGGCATGCGCTCGAGGGCAATTTGCACTTCGTGCTGACCCCGGACCTTGGACATCCGGAGACGGTGGAGCGCTACCGGGCCTTCATGGACGAACTCAGCCGCATGGTGGTGGAGCGGCACGACGGCTCGCTGAAGGCGGAACACGGCACCGGGCGCAATATGGCGCCGTTCGTGGAGCTGGAGTGGGGTCAGCAGGCCTACGGGCTGATGGGCGAGATCAAGCGCCTGTTCGATCCGGACAATCTGATGAACCCCGGCGTGGTGCTGAACGACGACCCCGACATCCACACGCGCAACCTGAAGCCGATGCCGGCGGTGGACGCGCTGGTGGACAAGTGCATCGAGTGCGGTTTCTGCGAGCCGACCTGTCCCTCGCGGTCGCTGACGCTGACGCCGCGCCAGCGCATTGTCGCCCTGCGCGAGATGGAGCGCCTGGAACAGCTGGGGGAGGAATCCCGGCGCCTGCGGCGAATGCGCAAGCTGTACCGCTACCAGGGCCTCGACACCTGCGCAGTGGACAGTCTATGTGCGCTCTCCTGTCCGGTCGGGATCGACACCGGCAAGATGGTGAAACAGATGCGCGGGCGCGGCTGGGGTCCGGTGGCGCACCGGGTCTCGGGGTGGGTCGCAAGGAATTTCGGGCCGATCACCAGTGCGACCCGACTCTCGCTGGGCTCGGCACATCTGATGCACGTGGCGTTGGGCACCCGCGCGATGTCCGGGCTGACCGGTGGTATGCGGCGCCTGTCCGGAGGCCGGGTCCCGCTATGGAACCCCTTCATGCCGAAGGCGGCGCGCCAGGGCAACCCGCCCGCTCCTGCAGGGCCATGGGCGCCCCGGGTGGTCTATTTCCCCAGCTGTGCGAGTCGCACCATGGGGCCGGCGCGCGGGGATCCGGAAGAGGAGTCCCTGACCGTGAAGACGGAGTCCCTGCTGCGCAAGGCGGGCTACGAGGTGGTGTATCCGGACGACGGCGCCGCGCTCTGCTGCGGCCAGCCCTTCGAGAGCAAGGGGTTCCACGACGATGCCGCGGCCAAGCTGAGTCAGCTCGAGGCGTCCCTGCTGCGCGCGAGCCGCGACGGCCAGGATCCGGTGATCTTCGACACCAGCCCCTGTGCCTTCCGTGCGCGGCGTGACCTGAAGGCCTCGGGCCTGGATGTCTACGATGTCGCCGACTTCCTGCACGGGTTCGTGCTGGACCGGCTGCAGATCTCGAAGGTGGACGAGACCGTCGCGCTGCATCCGACCTGCAGCACGACCAAGATGGGTCTGCAGCCCAAGCTGAAGGCGATTGCCGAGGCCTGTGCCGAACGGGTGGTGGTGCCGGCGCAGGTGCATTGCTGCGGCTGGTCGGGCGACCGCGGTTTCACCTATCCCGAGCTGAATGCCAGCGCACTGAAGGACCTGCGTGACGCCCTGCCGGCGGATTGCACGGCCGGTTATTCCACCAGCCGGACCTGCGAGATCGGGCTGTCGCTGCACAGCGGTCGCCACTACCGGTCCATCGTCTACCTGCTCGACCGCTGCTCCGAGGCCCGTGGCGAAGACC
>JAGTVE010000191.1 GCA_018224485.1 Thioalkalivibrio sp.
AAGCCATCCAGGGCCACGTTACGGACGCAGGCGGAACGCGCACATACGAGCTAGTGCGTAGTGTCGTTGAGCGCCCCGCTGGGCATGATGTTCGGAAACATGAAGGGTCCGGCCCGTTCGCGTCGCGATATGTCGATTGCGTTTCCGTGGTGATCCGGGCTGCGTAGCGCGGGTCCCCCGATCGCGCGCAACGAACCGCTTCAGCCGTCAACCGGTCCCGAACAACAGGAGAATCCGATGCAACTTGGCATGATTGGTCTTGGAAGGATGGGTGCCGACATGGTGCGCCGACTGCAGCGTGATGGTCATCAATGTGTTGTCTTCGATCAGTCTCCGGAAGCGGTGGAGGCCCTGGTGCAGGAGCACGCCGTCGGCGCTTCATCTCTATCCGACCTGGTGGAAAAGCTGGAAAGACCCCGTGTGATCTGGATGATGATTCCAAGCGTGTTCGTGGAGCCGCTGATCGGGGAGCTCCGGCCCCTCCTGGAGCCCGGGGACATCCTCGTCGATGGTGGCAATTCCTACTATGTCGACGACATCCGGCTTGCGAAGGGACTCGCGCAACAGGGAGTCCACTTCGTGGATTGCGGCACCAGCGGGGGTGTCAAGGGCCTGGAGCGCGGCTATTGCCTGATGATCGGCGGGCCGGGGCCGGCGGTGACGCATCTCGACCCCGTATTCAAGACGCTGGCGCCGGGGATCGGTGACATCCCGAGAACGCCCGGGCGGGAGGGGATCGGCGGGACGGCCGAGCAGGGCTACCTGCATTGCGGGCCGAGCGGTGCCGGCCACTTCGTGAAAATGGTGCACAACGGGATCGAATACGGTCTGATGGCCGCCTATGCGGAGGGGATGAACGTCCTGGCGCACGCGAACGTGGGGAAAAGGGAACACGCCCGGGACGCCGAGACCGCGCCCTTGCGCAATCCCGAGGACTTCCAGTTCGATCTGAATCTTCGGGACGTTGCCGAGGTGTGGCGGCGGGGCAGCGTGGTCTCCTCCTGGCTGCTCGACCTGACCGCGGCGGCTCTTGCCCAGGACCCCGCGCTGAGGGACTTCGAGGGCCGGGTCTCGGACTCCGGCGAGGGACGATGGACGATCCGGGCGGCGGTCGATCAGGCCGTGCCGACACCGGTGCTGTCCACGGCATTGTATTCGCGCTTCCGCTCCCGCGGCGAGGCGGAGTTTGCCGACAAGCTGCTGTCCGCGATGCGGTTCCAGTTTGGTGGTCACCAGGAGAAGGCGGGGGATTGACCTTCCGCCGCAGACACCGAAGGTGCGGAGGCCAGGAGAGATGCAGCGGATGGACTGGGGGTTCAAAACGGCCGTACTGCTGGCTCTGTCTGTCCTGATGGTCGTTCTGTGGGTCTTTCTTCGCGAGATGGGCATGCCGGCATCCCTGTCGACGGCGGCTCTTTCCCAGTGGCTGGAGGGCCTGGGGCCATGGGCCCCGGTACTGCTGATGGGCATGATGATCCTCGCGGTGGTGGTCGGTCCGATCCCGACACTTCCGATCAGTGCCACCTCGGGACTTGCCTTCGGTCTGGTCGGCGGCACCGCCGTCGCGGCCTGCGGGGCGCTGATCGGTGCGATGATCGCCTTCTGGGCTGCCCGTCTCCTGGGACGCGACGTGGTCTGCAGGTACCTGGAGGAGAATCCGCTCTTTGGCGGCGGGCAATCCCAGAATCTCCTGTTCTGGATCGTCCTGGTCACACGGCTTGTGCCCCTGTTCTCGTTCGCACTGGTCAGTTACGCGGCCGGCGTCACCGCGATCAGCGCCTGGCGGTTTGCGGTCGCGTCGTTGATCGGCATGCTGCCTATGACCGTGGTATTCGCGGGTCTGGGGCAAACCCTCGAGGTGCATCCGGTTTTGACCGTGGTGGCCGCCGGTGTGTTGCTGGTGACCATGACATTCCTGCCCTATTACCTCAACCGGGAGCAGGGCGTCCGGCTCGCCCGCTGGCTGGGTCGCGACGCTTAGAAGTCATGCGGCAGTCAGGATGTAGCCAGACTCAAGCGGTTTGCGGTTTTGGCCTAGACCCGGCCGGCCGGGTTATCCTTTCCCCACAAGCACTGCAAGGCCGCCGTTCCATGATCCTGATTGAATCGCTTGGGCCCGCGAGGGAGAGCGTGGTGAAGCTCTTCGAGGAGCTCTATGACCCGGCCCTCCTGATCGATCCGGAAAAGGGGGTCTTCGTGGGCGCCAATAGCGCGGCTTGTGAATTCCTCGGGTATACCCCGGAGGAGTTGGCCACATTGAGCCCGACGGAGATTCACCCGCACGAGATACCGCGGCTGGATGCCTTCCTGTTCGCCGTTCGGGAGCAGGGGCGCTGGAAAGCGGACGACCTTTCCTGTCGAACCAAGCTCGGAAACCTGGTTCCCGCTCAGGTACGCGCGACGCTGGTCCACATATCCGATCGCGAGTACGTGCTGTCGGTGGTGCACGACCGCCGCGAGGCCGAATTGGCCGAACTGGGGCGGTCGATCCGCAAGCTCACCCACGACCTGCGCAATACCATGGTCTCCTCGCGGCTGATGAGCGACCGCCTGCGGCGGCACGAGGATCCCCTGGTCAGGCAAAGTGCGGATCTGATTGCCAGATCGGTGGATCGTGCGGTCCGGATGTGCCAGCAGACACTCGAGGTGGGCAGTGCTCAGGAGGGCAAGCCCCGGCGCGAACGCTTCATGCTCTCCGACCTGATGGCCGAGCTGAATGCCGCGATCGGACCGCGCGAGGTGGCGGGAGTGGAGATGAAGGCTCCGAACGCCGAAGAGATCGAACTCGATGCCGACTTCGACCAGGTCTTCCGGATCCTGACGAACCTGATACGGAATGCGATGGCCGCCGGCAGCCGCCACATCCGTGTCACCGGCTCGCGAGCGGGCAACCAGACCGTGATCGACTGTGAGGACGACGGGCCCGGGCTCCCGGAGTCCCTTCAGGGCTGTCTGTTTGCCGAGAAGGGCACCGGCCGGGGCACCGGGGGCGCGGGCCTCGGCCTCGCCATTGCCTGGGAACTCGCGCGCAACCACGGCGGTGACCTGACGGTGCGTGAGACGGGCCCGACGGGCACCGTGTTCCGTCTGCTGCTGCCCGATCGGTCCGGTGTGCCGGAAATCCCCGGAGAGGCCGTGCCCTGAGCCGCGACGCGGTCAGTGGCCCGTGCCGCCGGGAGAGAGGTTCCGCAGCCCCGCGATCTATGGGTTATT
Source organism: Thioalkalivibrio sp. (assembly GCA_018224485.1). GTDB lineage: Bacteria > Pseudomonadota > Gammaproteobacteria > Ectothiorhodospirales > Ectothiorhodospiraceae > Thioalkalivibrio. The sequence continues at coordinate 3,214 of JAGTVE010000191.1, forward strand.
ACCAATAGTGGCCACCGCCGCCAGAGGGCATGCTTCCAGTGAACCATGTTCACCGGGAGGCGCCGGATGGAGAATCCAGCCGGGCACGAGACCCGCAGCATCCTGCAGGAAGTCGCTGCCACCTTCGACGACAACGTTCCGAACCTGTACCGGATGCTTGCGCGCAGCCAGGTCGCTCTGACCGCCTTCGTGCGCTTCGAGGATATCCTGGAACGCCATGGACGCCTCAGTCGGGACGAGCAGGCCATCGTCGCCCTCGAGGTGGCGATGAGCAACCGGTGCAATTACTGCCGCGGCGTGATGTCACGCGAGGCACGGGAGGCCGGGGTCGCCGCCGATACCGTGACCGCGGTGGTGCATGGCCTCGAGCCGATGGAACCTCGCTACCGTTTTCTGGTGGACGCGACGCGCCGGCTGATGGCGGATTCCGGCAATCTCGGTCAGGCCGAGGTCGTGCTGTTCGAGGAAAGGGGCGTGCCCTTCGACGAACTGCTGGAGATCGTCTCGATCATCGCCGCCTTTACGCTGGCGACCTATGCCAACAACCTCTCGCGTACCCGCATCGATCCCGAGTACCGCTGAATCCCCGGGTACCACGGAGTCCAGGCGTTGCAGCGTCTGGAACGCCGATCCGGTGTCGCGCAGCCGGCGGCCCCTGGCCTGCGTGGTAACCCGTATGTTCCGGCCCTGCCCACGGCGCTAGCCTGAACTGCGAGTATGCGGGCTCCGGTAGGCGGGGTCCGGGAATCGTGGGTGCGGACCTGCACGATCGAGCCGGAGGGATGGCATGTACGTCGGATTCCTGGTTTTTGCGGGCGCCGCCTCGCTGCTGCTGGCGGTGGGATGGTGGCTCTGGCCGCCGGTGCTCTGGGCCGGTGTGGTGATCGTCCCGCTGCTGGCTGTGGGATTGCACGACCTGCTGCAGGCGCGCCACTCGATCCGGCGCAATTTCCCGTTGTTCGGCCGCGGCCGCTGGATGATGGAGGCGGTGCGACCATTCATTCGCCAGTATTTCGTGGAGTCGGATACCGACGGTGCGCCGATCAACCGGATGTTTCGCAGCATCGTGTACCAGCGGGCCAAGGGCGAGCTGGAGACCGTGCCCTTCGGTACCCGGGTGAGCGTCTATCGCGACGGCTACGAGTGGATCGGCCACTCGGTGGCGGCGATTCGCGCCTCCGACGTGCTCGACCTGCGGGTCGACATCGGCGGGCCGGAATGCACCCGGCCGTATCGCGCCAGCATCCTGAACATCTCGGCAATGAGCTTCGGTTCGCTGAGCCGCAATGCGATCCTGGCCCTGAACCGGGGCGCATCAATCGGCGGGTTTGCCCACAACACCGGCGAGGGCGGGCTGGCACCGTATCACCTGGAGCACGGCGGCGATCTCGTGTGGCAGGTCGGAACCGGCTATTTCGGCTGCCGGGATACGCGCGGTCGTTTCTCCCCCGAGGCCTTTGCGGAAAAGGCGGTCCTTCCATCCGTGCGGATGATCGAGATCAAGCTCTCGCAGGGCGCGAAGCCCGGACACGGCGGCATCCTTCCGGCAGAGAAGAACACCCCGGAGATCGCCGCGATACGGGGTGTGGAACCCGGCACCATCGTTGACTCGCCGCCCGTGCACAGCGCCTTCGATTCGCCGATCGGCCTGCTGGAGTTCGTCGCCCGGCTGCGTGAACTCTCGGGCGGCAAGCCGGTTGGCTTCAAGCTGGCGATCGGTCGTGAAAGCGAGTTCGTCGCCATCTGCAAGGCGATGACGGTCACCGGCATCCTGCCGGATTTCATTACCGTGGACGGCGGAGAGGGCGGCACCGGCGCCGCGCCGCTCGAATACACGAACTCGGTGGGCATGCCGCTGCGCGAGGCGGTGGCCTTTGTCGACGACTGCCTGACCGGCTTCGGCGTCCGCGGCTCGATCCGGGTGATCGCCTCCGGCAAGGTGCTCACGGCCTTTCACCTGGTGAAGAACCTTGCGGTCGGGGCCGACCTCTGCAACAGCGCCCGCGGCATGATGCTGGCGCTCGGGTGCGTGCATTCGCTGATCTGCAACACCAACCACTGTCCTTCCGGCGTAGCGACGCAGGATCCGCGGCTCTATCGGGGTCTTGTCGTGACCGACAAGGCGGCGCGCGTTGCGCAGTTTCACCAGAAGACGGTGCACGCCACCGCCGAGCTGATCGCCTCCGCGGGCCTGTTTCACACCTCGGAACTGACCCGTACCCACATCTTCCGGCGGGTCGATCAATTCCAGGTCAGGCGTTACGACGAGATCTTTCCCTACGTGGCGCCCGAGGCGCTACGCGACCCGGCAACGGCACCGGCTGCATTCGCGATGCATCTCGAGGAGGCCGATCCCGAACAATTCATGCCACGCCACTGCCTGACGAGGACAGACGATCCCTGCGGGGATCCACACCGCCCGTGCGAGACACGGGAATACGAGGGTATAGACCGCTTATGAAGGCATCCGATTTGTTCGTGAAGGCCCTCGAATCCGAGGGTGTCGAGTACGTCTTCGGGATCCCGGGAGAGGAGAACCTGGACCTGCTGGAGTCGCTCCGGAAGTCGTCCATCCGTCTGGTCCTGACGCGGCACGAGCAGGCCGCCGGGTTCATGGCGGCCACCTACGGGCGCCTGACCGGGAGGACCGGCGTCTGCCTGTCCACGCTCGGGCCGGGGGCCACCAATCTGGTCACGGCCGCCGCCTACGCCCAGCTGGGGGCGATGCCGATGCTGATGATCACCGGGCAGAAGCCGATCAAGGCCAGCAAGCAGGGCGAGTTCCAGATCCTGGAAGTGGTCGACATGATGCACCCGATCACCAAGTACACCCGGCAGATCAGCAGCGGGGCGAACATCCCGGCACGCGTGCGCGAGGCCTTCCGGCGCGCCGAGGACGAGCGCCCCGGGGCGGTACACCTCGAGCTGCCGGAGGACATCGCCCGCGAGGAGACCGATGCGCCGGTGATTCCCCGCAGCCGCTTCGAGACGCCGTGTGCCAGCGAGGGTTCGATCAAGGCCGCGGTGGAGATGATCGAGACGGCCCGCCGTCCGCTGCTGCTGATCGGCGCCGGTGCCAACCGGCGGCAGACCTGTCGCGCGCTGCCGGCCTTCGTCGAGTCCACCGGGATCCCCTTCTTCAGCACCCAGATGGGCAAGGGCGTGGTCGATGAACACCATCCGCTCTTCCTCGGGAATGCCGCGGTGTCGGGTGACGACTTCCTCCACCGGGCCGTGGAATCGGCGGACCTGATCATCAACGTCGGCCACGACGTGGTGGAGAAGCCGCCGTTCATCATGGGCCAGCCGGAGAACGCGCCGCCGCATGTCGAAGAGGCGGCCCGGGCGGGCGAGGCGCGGGTGATCCACGTGAACTACGTGACCGCCTCCGTCGATGCGGTCTACCACCCGCACCAGGGCGTGATCGGTGACATCGCCGACAGCGTCGAGCGTCTGACCGCCGCGATCAAACCGCAGGCGCACTGGGATTTCGGTCGGTTCATGGAGGTTAAGGGCCACCTGGACGCGCATCTGCAAGAGGGTGCCGATGACGCCCGTTTCCCGGTCTATCCGCAGCGGCTGGTCGCCGACATCCGCGCAACGCTGCCCGAAGACGGCATCGTCGCGCTGGACAACGGGATCTACAAGATCTGGTTTGCACGCAACTACCACGCCCGCCAGCCCAATACGGTGCTCCTCGATAACGCGCTCGCCTCGATGGGCGCGGGGCTGCCTTCGGCGATGGCGGCGAAGATGGTGCATCCGGAACGGCCGGTGATCGCCGTCTGCGGCGACGGCGGCTTCATGATGAACTCGCAGGAACTGGAGACCGCGGTGCGCCTCGGGCTCGACCTCGTGGTGGTGGTCCTGCGTGACGACGCCTACGGCATGATCCGCTGGAAGCAGGCCGCGATGGGTTTTGACGATTACGGCCTGGTCTACGGGAATCCGGACTTCGTGCGCTATGCCGAGGCCTACGGGGCGCGGGGGCACCGGGTGGAGTCCGCGGAGGCCCTGCGGCCGCTGCTCGAATCCTGCCTCGCCGCGCCGGGGGTCCATGTGGTCGATGTGCCGGTGGACTACAGCGAAAACGACCGCATCCTGAACAACGAGATCAAGGCGCGCAGCCGGGCGATCTGACCCCGGTGAGCGCCGCGAGGAGCCGCCCATGACCGATTTCTTTCCTTCGCTGATGGCCGCCGACAGCGGCCCGACTGGCCGGATGCCCGTGTTCGCGCCCTATGACCGGACCCCGATCGCCGAGATCGAGACGATCGGCGAGGAGGCGGTGGACGCCGCGCTGGCGGTGGCACACCGGCTGTTCCGGGACCGGCGTGGCTGGCTGCCGTTGCATCGACGGATCGCAATCCTCGAGCGAACCGCGACGATCCTCTCGGAACAGGCCGAGTTTCTGGCGGTGGAGGCGGCGCGCGAGGGCGGTAAGCCGCTGCTCGACTCGCGGGCCGAGGTGACGCGCGCGATCGACAGCGTCCGTCTCTGCGTCGATGCCCTGCGCGCGGACGGAGGCGAGGTCGTCCCGATGGGCCTCAATCCGGCCTCGGCCGGCCGGCAGGCCTTTACACTGCCCGAGCCGATCGGCGTGGTGGTGGCGGTCAGCGCCTTCAATCACCCGCTGAACCTGATCGCGCACCAGGTGGCCCCGGCCGTGGCCGCCGGCTGCCCCGTGATCGTGAAGCCGGCCGAGGCCACGCCGCTGTCCTGTTTTCGATTCGTGCGCATCCTGCACGAGGCGGGTCTGCCGGAGCCGTGGTGCCAGGCGCTGATGACGCGCGATGTGGATGTGGCCACCCGGCTGGTGACCGATCCCCGAGTGGGCTTTCTGAGCTTCATCGGCAGTGCGAAGGTGGGCTGGAGGCTACGCTCGCTGATCGCCCCGGGGACCCGCTGCGCGCTGGAGCACGGCGGCGCAGCGCCCGTGATCATGGCCGCGGACGCGGATCTCGACGACGCAGTCCCGAAGCTGCTGAAGGGCGGCTTCTACCACGCCGGACAGGTCTGCGTGTCGGTTCAGCGGGTGTTCGCGCATCGCGATCGGGTGGACGAAATCGGCGACCGGCTCGCCGCTGGCGCGGAACGTCTGCGCATCGGTGATCCGACGCGCGAGGATGTCGATGTCGGGCCGCTGATCCGCGAGGCGGAGGTCGCCCGCGTCGACGAGTGGGTGCAGGAGGCGGTCGCAGGCGGGGGCAGGCTGCTGTCGGGAGGCGAGGCGCGATCGGCGACCACCTACGCCTGCACCGTGCTGCGCGACCCGCCGGCAGGGGCCCGTGTC
>JAGTVE010000192.1 GCA_018224485.1 Thioalkalivibrio sp.
AGCTCGCGCACCGGGCCCGGCTGCTGGGGTTCCCCGACGACACGCGGCCAGTCGAGGCCCAGTCGCCACAGGTGCTCGCGGATGTTCTCGAGGCGGATGCGTTCGGCCCACTCCGCAATGGCGGTGCTCTCCGGCGCACCCGTGCGGAGCACGGTTTCCAGGGCCTCGACCGCGATGGACTGCGCATCTCCACAGAGGCTGTACAGACGCGGGATGATCGCCCGGGCCTGCTCGGGGGCCCGGCCGGTCAGCAGGGCCGCGGGCTGCGGTCGCCGCGAGCGGACCTCGGCATGCTGCACCGCAAGCCCGTCCCACTCGAGGCGCAGTTCGACTCTGCCCTCAGCGGGAATCGCCGTCGTCATTCAGAAAGTCTCCGCGCAGCACGCCGCGCCGGTCGTAATCGCGCCCGGCGTTGCGCCGGAGTGCCGCGACCGGTCCGCCGCCCTGGCGCTGCGGTTCTGGCGGCCTCAGGTCGGGGCCGGGCCGGAGCAGCAGAGACAGCGTTTCGAAGGCAACCGCACGCGCAGCCGCCTGATCCTCGAAGCGATGCATCGGCGAGAACAGCGAGCAGGTCTCGTAGGGGCCGATAGTTTCCTCATGGGCGCCGATGAAGTCCACCGGGCCGCGCGGCAGTTCCCGCGTCTCGACCACGCCCACGGCAATCGGGTCCTTGTCGGGCAGGCGCAGCAGGTTCATCGCCCAGGGAGTGATCAGCACACCCACGCGGGCGGTCCCGCTGCGGCGGAAACCGACGGCCTCGACCCCGAGCCCGTCATGCAACAGCGGAAGGTCCTGCATCCGCTCCCGTTGTATCCGGCCGAAGACCTCCTCGAGCTGCCGCCGAACCGCTTCCGCTTCCCCGTTCAAGGGCTGCCTACCGAGGTGGACCGACCGCCGAGGGCAGCTCGAGGTCACTGAAGAAGCCGTCGAGATCGGTCTCGCCGCGCATCGCCGCCTCGAGGCCCAGCACCGCCTCGTCGACCTGGCGCGCCTGTTCCGGGCTCAGGACCTCGCGGGCATGGTCCTGCAGCGCCAAAACCCAGGTGCCCACGGGCTGCGGCCCGACCAGCATCATGTTCAGCCGGCGTCGCTCGCCACGCCGTTCGCAGAGAGCCACGAATTCATCCGTCTCGAGCACCTGCATCGGGATCCCAAGGCACATCGCGTTTTACCCCTTCAATCGATACGTGGACCGGTGCATCGGGTGCCGCGAAGGTCGCCCGGCACCGGCCTCCATGCCGAGCACCTTCCCACACTCGAACGGGGCCGAATGTGATCTAGATCACCGCCGAAAAAGACCCACTAACGCATCCTGTGCTCCAGCATAAGAAAACGCTGATTTCTTCACACAATCCATGAATTTCTCACACGAAACGCGGGTGCCATGAGCCGGACGAATGCACCCCGGTCAGAAAGGGTAGCGATGATCACGATCACAGACCGGGCCGAATCCGCGCCGCCCTCTCCCGCCACCAAGACCCGCCAGATTCTGGTCCTGGGCCTGGGAAACATCCTGCTGAGCGACGAGGGTGCCGGCGTGCATGTCGTAAAGCAACTGGCGGACGCGCACCCGGGAATGCCGGACGTCGAGTTCATGGACGGCGGCACGCTGAGCTTCACGCTGGCAGACGCGATCGTCACGACGGACTCCCTGATCGTGGTCGACACCGCCGCACTCGGGGCCGAGCCCGGCGCGGTGCAGGTGTTCGAGGGCGACGCGATGGATCACTTCGTCAGCACCGGCGCCAAGAGCAGCGTGCACGAGGTAAGCCTGTCGGATCTTCTGGCCATTGCCGCGCTGGAAGGGCTCCTGCCCCAACGCCGGGCGCTGGTCGGGATCCAGCCTCAGGACTTCGATTGGGGCGATTCTCCGACGGAGGCCGTGGCCAGCGCCCTGCCCATTGCCTGCGAGAGAGTGATGGAGCTGATCCGGAGGTGGCAGGCATGAGCCTGAAGGACATCGCGGTCAAGTTCGATCCAGGCCCGGGACCCGGATCGCCCGAAACCACCGGGCTCGCGGTCGCCTTGCTGCGGGAGATCGCCGATCATCTGCTGACCGTTTCCCAGGGCGGCGACCGCCAGGTGGTGGAGCTCACAAACCTCCCCCTCAGCGATGGCGACGTTCAGCTCCTCGAGGCGAAGCTTGGACGCGGAGAGGTCGAGGCCCGGATCAACGCGGCCGGTCCCACCGAGGTCTTCGAGACCGCCTTCCCCGGGGTCTGGTGGGTCCGGTACCTCAGCGAGGGCGATCGCGTGATCACGCAGCAACTGGAGATCGGCGCGGTGCCGGTGATCCTCGAGGCACATCACGAGGACATTCAGGCGAGCGCCAAACGTTTTCCGTCCATGTTCGATGAACTGGACACGAATCACCATTGACCACTCGCAATCCAGCGACGACTTGCACAAAGGGGGTCGGCATGAAAGAGCATGATTTGACGTTAGGTGAGGAACTGCGCCGCCAGGGCATCTCCAGGCGTTCCTTCCTCAAGTTCTGCGCGGGGGTTGCCTCCTCGATGGCCATCCCCGCCGCGATGGTGCCGGCGATGGCCGAATCCCTTGCCCAGGCCCGCAGGCAGCCGGCCATCATGATGGCCTACCAGGAGTGCACCGGATGCCTCGAGTCCCTGACCCGGTCGTTCGCGCCCACGGTAGAGAACCTGATCTTCAACTTCATTTCCCTCGACTTCCAGCATGCGCTGCAGGCGGCCTCAGGCGATCAGGCGGTCGACGCGATCAAGACCTCGATGAAAGAGAACTGGGGCAAGTACCTGCTCCTCGTGGATGGCTCCATTCCGCTGAACGACGACGGCATCTACTCAGTATCACACGGTCAGAGCCACCTGGACTCGCTGCGTGAACTGGCCGAGGGTGCGGCAGCGATCGTCAGCATCGGCACCTGCGCGAGCTACGGCGGCATCGGCGCGGCGAGCCCGAACCCGACCGGCGCGGTGGGCGTCGACCAGATCATTACCGACAAGCCGATCCTGAACGTGCCGGGCTGCCCCCCGATGCCCGAGGTGATGACCGGCGTCTATACCAGCTTCCTCGCCTTCGGCGCTCTGCCGGAGGTCGACAGCCTGAAGCGGCCGAAGGCGTTCTTCGGTGACACCATCCACGACCGCTGTTACCGGCGCACGTTCTACGACCAGGGCAAGTTCGCGGACAGTTTCGATGATGAAGGCGCGCGCAACGGCTGGTGCCTGTACAAGCTGGGTTGCAAGGGTCCGATAACCCACAACGCCTGTGCGACGCTGAAGTTCAACGAGGGGGTCAGCTGGCCGATCCAGTCCGGTCACGGGTGTATCGGCTGCTCCGAGCCGAATTTCTGGGACAAGGAAGGCTTCTACAAGCCGCTGTCGGCCGGCCAGTGGGGTAGCGCAGAGGGCATCGCGGCCGCGGCCGCGGCCGGTGTGGCCCTGGGCGCGGCATCCGCCGTGATGTCCCGCCGCAATCAAAACAAAATCTCCGGAGGCAAGTAGCCATGACACTCCTTGACTTTGCGCGCGGCCCCGCGATGCAGATCGCGATCATCATCTTCGTGGTGGGTATCGTTTGGCGCCTCGTCGGCGTCTGGGCCCTGCCAAAGAAGAAAGACCTGTCCGAGCCCCGCCAGAAGGGGGCGTGGGTCGGAGGCCTCAAGGGCCTGTTCGTTCACGCCTGGCCGTACAAGCCCTTTGTACCCAAGGTGGGCGCCCAGTACATCATCGGCTACATCATCCATCTCGGGCTGTTCATCGTGCTGATCTTCGGCACGCCGCACATGCTCTTCTTCGCCGATATCGTGGGCTTCACCTGGTGGACCCTCCCGGGTGGGGTGATCACCGCCGTCGCCGTGGTCACCACGCTCGCGCTGTTCGTCGCGCTGATCAGGCGGCTGGTCAACCCGGTGCACCGGCTGATCTCCAACTTCGATGACTACGCCACCTGGTTCGTGACCACCGCACCGTTTGTGACCGGCCTGATGACCACCATGAACATGTGGCCGGACTATGAAACCGGGCTGGCGATTCATCTTCTTAGCGTCTGGCTGCTGCTGATCTACTTCCCGTTCGGCAAGCTGATGCATTCCTTCTGGTTCGTGGTGTCCCGTTACACCACCGGTTCCCGTTTTGCACGTAGAGGTGGCATGGCATGAGTGATACAAGCGTTACTGAAATCGAACTCGACTACGAGTCCAAGCGCCTCTCCGTACGCAAACCCGAGGAACGCTTCGATGTCCAGGGTGACATGAGCGACGACGAGCGCGTCGAGAAGGCGATGGTAAACTTTGCCAAGGACTTCGGCCGGGTCGCGGCCACCTACATGGAGGCCTGCATCCACTGTGGTGCCTGCGCCCACGCCTGCCCGTTCTACGAGGCCAGTGGCGACCCGCGTCACACGCCCATCTGGAAGCTCGAGCCGTTCAAGCAGGCCTACAAGCGCGAGGCCGGGCCGCTGGCCTTCATGTACAAGACCCTCAATCTGAAGCCGAAGGTCACGGTCGACGAGCTCAAGGATTGGCAGGAACTGCTGTACGACACCTGCACCCTGTGCGGTCGCTGCACGCTGATCTGCCCGATGAGTATCGACATCGCCACTCTGGTCGGCATGGCCCGCCACGGGATGTTCCACGCCGGCCTGGTCCCGCACGAGCTCTACACGGTCACGGAAAAGGCGCAGAAGGAAGGCAGCCCGCTGGGGGCAACGCCCTCGGTCTTCGAGGACCGCATCGAGTGGATGGGTGACGAGCACGAAGTCGAGATGAACGTGAACGAGGACCAGGCGGATGTGCTCGTGCTGATGTCCTCCATCGAGATCCAGAAGTACCCGGAGTCGATGGCAGCCACGGCAAAGATCCTGAACCACATGGGCAAGTCCTGGACCTTCCGCACCGACGGCTACGAGGCGACCAACTTCGGCATGCTCTCGGGCAACACGGGCTGGCAGAAGGACATGTCGATGAAGGTCATCAGCACCGCCGAGAAGATCGGTGCGAAGGTGGTGATCCTTCCGGAGTGCGGCCACGCCTACCAGGCGATGCGGTGGCAGGGTGCGAACATGTACGGCAAACCCCTGCCCTTCGAGGTCCAGCACATCTCCGAGTTTCTGGCCAGTGCAGTCGAGTCGGGAGACCTGAAGCTAAAGACCGTGAACAAGTCCGTGGCCTTCCACGATCCCTGCCAGGTCTCGCGTCGTGGTGGCGCCACCCCGGCACCGCGCAAGGTGCTGGAGGCGCTGGGCGTCGAACTCAGGGAGGCGGAGAGCGGCGGCAATCTGAACTTCTGCTGCGGCGGTGGTGGCGGCGTGATCACCATTCATCGTGCCGACACGCTTCGCTACAAGATCATGGCCAACAAGTTCCGGCAGCTGGATGCAACCGGCGCGGAGATGATGGTCACGAGCTGCTCCAACTGCCGCCAGAACTTCGACGAGAGCGGCGAAAAGCTGAACTGGGGCAAAGACATGAACAGCCTGCTCGAACTGGTGGCTGAAAACCTTGTAGAGGAAGGCAAGCGATGAGCGCAGATAGAGTTGTTGTTGATCCCATCACCCGTATCGAGGGTCACCTGCGCATCGAGGCGGAGACGGACACCGAGGGGCACATCAAGAACGCATACAGCTCGGGAACCATGGTGCGCGGCCTCGAGATCATCATGCAGGGCCGCGACCCGCGCGATGCCTGGGCCTTCGCCCAGCGCATCTGCGGGGTCTGTACCCTGGTGCACGGCGTGGCCTCCATCCGTTCGATCGAGGACGCGCTGGACTACCCGATCCCCCCGAACGCCCAGCTGATCCGCAACATGATGAGCGGTGCCCAGTACATCCATGATCACGTGATGCATTTCTATCACCTGCACGCGTTGGACTGGGTGGACGTGGTCTCAGCGCTGGATGCCGACCCGAAGGCGACCTCGGAACTCGCGCAGTCGATCTCGAAATACCGAAATTCCTCGCCCGGATACTTCTCGGACGTGCAGAAGAAGGTGAAGAACCTGGTCGAGTCCGGTCAGCTCGGAATCTTCGCGAACGGCTACTGGGGCCACCCCGAGTACAAGCTGCCCGCGGAGGCCAACCTGATGG
>JAGTVE010000193.1 GCA_018224485.1 Thioalkalivibrio sp.
GTTCCCTCGGCGGCCGCATGGGCGGCATGGGCGGCCCGGGTGGCCCTGGAGGCGGCCCCGGCGGTTTCCCGTTCCGGTAGGAGCGGCCTCTGGCCGCGATTCCGCCTTACCGAAACCATCGCGGCTGGAAGCCGCTCCCACGGCGGGGGCACAGGTTGTGTCGCGCCCTCAATGCGCTATAATTCGCCGTTTTCTCAAGCACCCTGAAGCTTCCGAGGTCCAGAACAGGCATGGTCACTATTCGTTTGTCCCGTCGCGGAGCAAAGCGCGCGCCCTTCTACCAGATCGTGGTCACCGACTCGCGAGCCCGCCGCGACAGCGGCTACATCGAGCGGGTCGGGTTCTTCAACCCCGTCGCCCGGGGTCAGGAGATCCCGATGCAGATCGATCTGGCCCGTGTCGACCACTGGCTCGAGCGCGGCGCCTCGACCTCCGAGCGCGTCGGCCGACTGATCAAGGATCACCGCAAGCAGGTCGCCGCCACCGGGTGACGCGGGAGCAAAGGGCGCGCCCGTGGAAGAACCGGGGCCGAAGCGCCTGATCGTTGGGCGCATCTCCGGCGTCTACGGTCTGAAGGGCTTCGTTCGTGTCTTCTCCGAGACCGAACCGCGGGGCGCGATTGCCGGGTTTCCGCAACTCTGGGTCGAACGCGCCGGCCGCTGGGAACGTCTCGAGTTGGAGAGTGGCCGGGCCCACGGTCGTGGAGTTGTGCTGAAGTTCCGGGAGACGGCCGACCGGGATGCAGCGCAGGCCCTGATCGGCTGCGCACTTGCGATCGAAAGGGACTGGCTTCCGCCGCCCGACGAGGGCGAGTTCTACTGGGCCGACCTGCAGGGCCTGCGGGTGGAGACGGTCGAAGGGCAGCCTCTGGGCCGGATCGAGGGCTTCATCGAGACGGGTGCGAATGACGTGATGGTGGTGCAGGGAGACCGTGAGCGCCTGATCCCGTGGGTGCGGGGGCGGTACGTGACGGACGTGGACCTCGAGGCGGGCCGCATACGGGTCGACTGGGATCCGGACTTCTGAGGGTCGTGATGCGCTTCGATGTGGTCACGCTGTTTCCCGAGCTGGTCGAGTCGGTTGGCGCCTTCGGGGTGACGCGCCGCGCCGCCGAACAGGGCCTGTTCGAATTGCACTGCTGGAACCCGCGGCGCTGGGGCAGTGGAGTGCACCAGGCGGTGGATGACCGACCCTATGGCGGAGGGCCGGGCATGGTGATGCAGTACGAACCCCTGGCCGCGGCCCTGGCCGCGATCCGGGAGGCAGACCCGGAACCGGTGCGCGTGGTCGCGCTGACGCCGCAGGGGCGGCCGCTCGACCAGGCCGCCGTGCGCCGGTTTTCCGGCCTGTCCAGGCTGGCACTGGTCTGCGGCCGTTACGAAGGGATCGACGAGCGTCTGCTCGAGTCGGAGGTGGACGAGGAGTGGTCGCTGGGGGACTATGTGCTCTCGGGCGGCGAACTGGCGGCCATGGCCGTGATCGATGCCAGTGTGCGGCTGCTGCCGGGCGCGCTGGGACACGACGACTCGGCCCTTCAGGATTCCTTTACCGAGGGCCTGCTGGACTGCCCGCACTATACCCGGCCGGAGATCGTGGCCGGCCGCGCGGTGCCGCCGGAGCTGTTGACCGGGCATCACGCGCAGATCGAGCGCTGGCGGCGCCGGGAGGCGCTGGGGCGAACGTGGGAACGCAGGCCGGACCTGCTCGCGCGGCTTGCCCCCGGGCTGGAGGACGCGGCCCTGCTGGACGAATACCGCTGCCTGCGGAGAGATGCCGCGGGTGGCCGAAATGGCGATGACTGAGGTTTTGACGATGAACAGCATTATTCAGCAGCTGGAAGCCGAGCAGATGAAGCCCTCGGTGCCGGATTTTGGCCCCGGTGACACGGTCGTGGTCCAGGTCAAGGTGCGCGAGGGAGACCGTGAGCGCCTCCAGGCCTTCGAGGGGGTGGTGATCGCCAAGCGCAACCGTGGCCTGAATTCCGCCTTCACGGTGCGCAAGATCTCCTCGGGAACGGGCGTCGAGCGGGCATTCCAGACACACAGCCCGCTGGTGGCCGACATCAAGGTGAAGCGTCGCGGCAGGGTTCGCCGGGCGAAGCTCTACTACCTGCGGGAGCGGACCGGCAAGGCGGCCCGGATCAAGGAAGACGTCAAGGCCGTACGCCAGGGCAAGTCGCGCTGATCAGCGAGCTCGTCGCGCGCGGTGGCTGGTGCATCCCGGGCGCTGGGGAACCAGACCGGGTGCCCAAACGGCCCAGGCGCGGCCTTGCCGATGGCCGAGGGCCACCTGCGTGGCTGGACAGCCGGAATCGGGACGCCCCGGCGCCCTTTGCGTGACGGCCTCGCTTTCACGGCGATGGCTGCATCGTGGTCGTGAATTCGCAGCGCTGCACCCCTAAGGGTGTCGCGCTTTCCTTCGTCTGGGCCTGGGCGCCGGGCTCCGGCCTGCTCGCGGCCGGATGGACCGACGCGGCGGCCGGCGAGGACCCTGCGCTCGTGCAGGAATGCACTCGGCTGCACGCCGCGCGTAGCAGTCCCCCTGGGAGCGCGACGCCGGTTCCCGTGCCCTTCGAACCCAAGGACTTCTTTCGGGATCCCGGGTGCTGGCGTGCGCCCGATGAGGTGCCCGACGGATCCGCGCATGCCCGCAGGGTCTGGCGCGCACTGTGCGCGATTCCCGTCGGGGAGACCCGCAGCTATACCCAGGTTGCCCGCGAGATCGGGTCTGCGGCTCGTGCGGTCGGGCAGGCCTGCCGGGCCAACCCGTGGCCGCTGTTCATACCCTGTCATCGCGTGGTGCCGGCGGGCGGATGGGAAACCGGCGCGGCCGGGGGCTACGCGGGCAACCTCGATGGACCTCATGCGGACGTGAAGGGGTGGCTGCTGCTGCACGAGACCCGTGTGTCGTCGTCACGGCCTACCGCCGCCACTCCCGCTTGAGGGACGCCCCGTGCCCGGGCCGGCGGGAAGTTTCTCGCCGGGTGCAGGAATAATAGTCCAGCCCCTGTCGTCAAACTGGGGATGTTGGTGTCATCTCCCTCTAAACGATTTTAGAACGTTGGCATAGGCTGATGTTCCGTTTCTGTTGACAGGGGATACTCGCATTAGCAGGATGAATGGAGGTTCGCGATCCGTCGGGTCCGGACCGCCAATAACGAAGACAACCCTGTGATGGAGGTTTCCATGTTCAAAAAAGCCTTGCTCGCGCTGCCCGTGGCACTGGCTCTCGGGGCGACTGCCCATGCCGAAAAGCCGCCGGAGGAGGTCCTTCAGGATCTCATCGAATCGACCGATTCCCCCTATCTCACTCAGAGCGAGCAGAACCTGATGATGATGGCCGATAGCCCGGCCATGTGGACCGCGATGGATGGCGAGGACCTGTTTAATACGCCGCGCGGGCCGAACAACGTCTCGATGGAGGCCTGCGACTTCGGCAAGGGTGCGGGCGTGCTGGAAGGCGCCCGTGTCGAGCTGCCGCGCTACTTCGAGGACACCGGCAAGGTGATGGACCTGGAGACCCGGATCGTCCATTGCATGACCGAGGTCCAGGGATTCGCACCGGACGATCCGGCCGTCGCCCGGCGGCACGGCTCCGGTTCCGATCACATGAAGATCCAGACCTATATCGGCATGCAGTCCAGTGGAATGGAGTGGAACAATCCGCTCGACCATCCGCTGGAGATCGCGATGCGTGACGCCGGTGAGGTCCTGTTCGCCCGCCGTGCCGGCAAGGCCGATTTCAACTGCTACGCCTGCCACGGTCAATCCGGCAAGCAGGTGCGCGCCTCGGTACTGCCCAATGTCAAGGTGCCGGAAGAATGGACCAAGGCCATTTCCTGGCCCGCATTCCGGGTCGGTCACGACAACGTGCGGAGTACTCAGCACCGTGTTCGCGGTTGCTACTTCCAGATGCGTCAGGCCGGCATGAAGGCAGGCACCGATGCCTCCATCGCGCTGATTTCGTACTGGACCGATCAGGCGCGCGGCCAGCCGGCCATTATGCCTGACATGAAGCGCTGATCCCGGACGCACAAGGAGATTCGAGATATGTTGAAGAAGACCCCTATCGCGGCCGGTATCACGGCCCTCGCAACCATCTTCATCGCCGGCGGCTGCGCTGTGGCCGATGCGGATAAGACGGACAAGGTCGATTACACGGCCATGACTCCCCATGAACTCGCCGAATACCTGGTCTTCGAGGCCAATGGTGGCGGTTTCAACCTGTCCCAGGAGGTCCAGGAGGGTGGAACCGCACTTGAGCGCATGCAGCAGAACGAGCTGCAGGAGGCCTGTTCGCTAATCGATGACGCCGATCCCGACCCGGAGACCGCAGCAGCCATTCGTGCGGCGGCGGCCGAGTCGATCGTCTACCCGGAAGGCGGGATCCAGCTCGGCGACTGGGAGCGGGGACGAGAGCTCACCTGGTCCGGTTTCGGCTATCGCATCGGGCACAAGGTTGACGATCACACCAAAGAGGAGGCGGGTGGTACCTGCTCCAACTGTCACCAGTTGGCCACCGATCGCACCGGCGGCAATCTGGGCCCAAGCCTGACCGGCTATGGCAAGACCCGGGGTACCAGTGACGCGATGCTGAAGTACGCCTATGACATGATCTACAATCCGCATGTCTACTTCCCCTGCACCCACATGCCGCGTTTCGGTGCGAACGGCATGCTGACCCAGGAGAAGATCGCGGACATCATGGCCTACATGTTCGATCCGGAATCCCCGGTGAACGAGTGAGATCGGGTTCCTGACGATCGGCGGTCCTCCGGGGCCGTGAAGAAACCGCCGGTGGCGACGCCGGCGGTTTTTTTTCGCCTGTCGGTTAGGTGCGGGCGCGGCTTCCCCTCCCCCTGCCGGGCCCTTCTCCGCAGGCGGGAGGGGCATGGATGCGTGGCCGGCTGTTTTCGGTACCAGCCCTTGAAAATGTGGAGGCCCGTCCCCACCTCCCGCGGAGCGAGACTCGAGATTCAAC
>JAGTVE010000194.1 GCA_018224485.1 Thioalkalivibrio sp.
AACGAGATCTGCAGGCGCGGATCAGCGGGATGTTCAGCCATGTTCCATGTCGTCCTCTATGAACCGGAGATCCCGCCGAACACCGGCAACATCATCCGTCTTGCCGCGAACACCGGCGTCCGGCTGCACCTGATCCACCCCCTTGGTTTCGCGCTCGATGAACGCAGGCTGCGCCGGGCGGGGCTCGATTACCGCGAGTTCGCCGAGATCCGGGAGTATGCCAGCCTGGACGCCTGCCTGGAATCGGCACCGATCAACCGGCTCTTCGCGCTGACCACGCGGGCGGCCCGCCCGCACAGTGATCCGGCCTTCGCAGCCGGTGACGGCTTCCTGTTCGGGCCGGAGACGCGCGGGCTCCCGCAGGCGGTGGTCGAGCGCCTGCCGCCCGAACAGCGCCTGCGGATTCCGATGCTGCCCGGCAGCCGCAGCCTGAACCTCTCCAACGCCGCGGCCGTGGTGGTGTACGAGGCGTGGCGGCAGTTAGGGTATCGCGGCGGTGGGCTAAGTGGGAGCGACCTCCGGTCGCGATAAAGGCCTTGCACAGGGCCACCGCTGCATCGCGGCCGGGAGGCCGCTCCCACCAGCGCCCCGGAACCAGGCCCCAACCGCCGCAGCCACCAGCCCGCCCCTACTCGGCGACCGGGTCGCGCTCGAGGAGGCGGCGGACGGCCTCGCGCACGGGGCGGTCTTCGTAGAGCACCGCGTACACCTCGGCACAGATCGGCATCTCCACTCCTGCCGCCGCCGCCTTCGCGACTGCGACGCGGGCCGTCTCCGCACCCTCCACCGCCTGGCCGATCCTGCGCAGCGCGGTGTCCAGGTCGAATCCCTGCCCGAGGAACAGTCCCAGGCGACGGTTCCGCGACTGGTCGTCGGTACAGGTGAGCACGAGGTCGCCGAGACCCGACAGGCCGGTGAGCGTCTGCGGCCGGGCGCCGACCGCCGCGCCGAGACGCTGCAGCTCGGCAAGGCCGCGGGTGATCAGCGCGGCCCGGGCATTGGCGCCGAAACCGGCTCCGTCCGAGATGCCCGCGGCGATCGCCAGCACGTTCTTGAAGGCGCCGCCAAGCTCGACGCCGAGTACATCCGAATTGCGGTATACGCGCAGCGCGCGCCCGTGGAAGGCGCGCGCGACCCGTTCCCCCATCTCGGGGTCCGTCGACGCGGCGGTCAGCGCGGTGGGCTGGTCGCGGGCCACCTCGCCGGCAAAGGACGGACCGGACAGCAATGCCGGCGGCTGCCCCGGGAGCTCCTCGGCCAGCACCTCGTGCAGCCAGGCGCCGGTGCTCTTCTCCAGTCCCTTCGTGGCCCAGGCGACGCGCTGCTCCGGAGCGATGTATTCCGCCACCCAGTGGAGCGTCTCGCGGAAGCCGCCGGTCGGGACCGCGACGAGGATCAGGTCGCGGTCCCGCAGCGCCGCCTCGCGGTCAGAGAGAATCCGCAGATTCTCGGGAAGGTTCACGCCGGGCAGGTAGCGCGTGTTCTCCCGGCGCGACTCCAGCAGCGCCGCCTGCGCGGGCGCACGGGCCCAGAGCAGCACGTCCGGGTGCAGGCGCGCCGCCTGAATCGCCAGCGCGGTGCCCCACGAGCCCGCCCCGAGCACCGCGATCCGTACGGCTTCCGCCGTCATCGCCAGCACGGGCCCCGGTCGCCGCACGCGCACCCCGCAAGCGGGGGAGGGGGATTTTCATCGTCAGGGGTGGCGCGTATCGCCATCAGGGTCAGGCGGTCGCGGGGCCGGACTCGCCGGCCTGCTCGTCGCGCTGCCGTTCCTGCTGGTGCTGCGCGTACAGCGCATCGAAGTTGACCGGTTGCAGCAGCATCTGCGGAAAGCCGCCCTTCTGCACCAGGTCCGCGATCACCTCGCGTGCAAAGGGGAACAGCAGGTTGGGACAGTAGGCCCCGAGCAGGTGCCCCTGCTGTTCCTGCGAAAAGCCGCGCGCGACGAAGACGCCCGCCTGCTTCACCTCGACCAGGTAGGCGTTCTCGCCGTGGGAGGTCGTGGTGGCCGTCAGGCCCAGTTCCACCTCGAACACGCCCTCCTGCTCGTTCAGCGCGCGCGCCTTCGTGTTCAGCTGCACGTTGGTGTCGCCCTTCCACTCCTTCAGGAACACCCCGGGGGCGCCCGGTGCCTCGAAGGAGAGGTCCTTGATGTAGATCTTCTGGATTAGGAACTCGGGCCCCTTGCCCGATTCAGGCGCGGCGCCGGTGTCGGTGCCGGTGTTGGTGTCTTCAGCCATAGGTTGGTCTCTTTGCCGGAAAGTGGGAGATCGGCTCCGCGGAGAGCCGCGCCTCAGCGCGCGGCCTGCCGCGCCCAGCCCATGATATCCGAGGCGGACATCGCGCCGCTCTGGCGCGCGACCTCGCGGCCCCCGAGGAAGAGGATCATCGTGGGGATGCCGCGGATGCCGAAGCGCGCGCCCGCATCCGCATGCGCCTGGGTGTCCATCTTCAGCAGGCGGAAGCCGGGTTCCAGCTGGCGGGCCGCCTCGACGTACTGGGGGGCCATCACTTGGCAGGGTCCGCACCAGGGTGCCCAGAAGTCCACCAGCACCGGGCGCTGGTCGCGGCTCAGGAACTGGTCGAGCCGGGCGCTGTCGACCGCCGCAGGCTCGCCGGTGAACAGCGGCTGACGGCAGGCACCGCAGCGAGCGCCCAGCGCCTTCGCATCGGGCACGCGGTTCACCGTTCCGCAATGCGGGCAGACGCGATGGGGAGCGGCGGGCCCGCTCATGCCCCGGGCCCCCGCGCCTCGTCCACCATGCGGGACAGGTCGCCCGAGCGGTGCAGCGCGGCGAGCTCGTCATACCCGCCGATGTGCAACTCGCCCAGGAAGATCTGCGGCACCGAGGTGCGTCCGGAGCGCTCTTCCATCACCCGTCGCTCATGCGGCTCGAGCTCCACGCGGATCTCCTGGTATTCGTACCCGAGCCGGTCGAGGAGCTCCCGTGCCATCTGGCAGTAGGGGCAGAATTCGGTGCGATAGAGCTGGAAACGCATCCGGCAACGCTATTTCTTCTTCACCGGCAGACCCGCGGACTGCCAGGCCTGGATGCCGCCCTGCAGGTTGGTGACATCGGCGAAGCCGGCGGCAACCAGCTGCGACGCCGCGACCGCCGAACGCGCGCCGGTGCGGCAGTACACCAGTACCGGCGACTCCTTGAAGCGGTCGATGTCCTGGATGCGCTTCTTCAGCACGCCCAGCGGGATGTGGCGGGCACCGGGGATGCGCCCTCCGGAGAACTCGTTGTCCTCGCGCACGTCGAGCACGAGGGATCCGTCCTGGTTCATCACCCGCACCGCCTCCGCGGGTGGCAACGCCCGGTACTTGCGGGTCAGGCGCTGGAACTCGGTGTAGAGGATCAGCGCGATGACCGCGATCAGGGCCCCGGTGAGGATCGGGTTGTTGCCCAGGAACTCGGGCAGACGTTCAAGCATCAGGACGCACCTTGGTCATCAGGAGTTGCAGAAGACATCCTGCATCATGCCGATCAGGCGCAGCGTGCGGGCATCGCCGACTCGGTAATAGACGCGGTTGGCATCCTTGCGCGTGGCCAGAATGCCCTTGTCCCGGAGGATCCCCAGATGCTGGGAGATGTTGCTCTGCGAGGTCCCGACATGGTCCACGATCTCCTGCACGCTGATCTCGCGATCACCGAGAATGCAGAGTATCTTCAGCCGCAACGGATGAGACATCGCCTTCAGGGAGCGGGACGCCCGCTCGATGTCATCGTCCTGGCTCATCAGGGGTTCGTCGAAGCAGTTTGGATCGTGGGTCACGGCGGAGCATCCGGTTTTGAGAAATATCATGTCGCGAAGAGAACTGTCTACGGGAATATAAGCAATCAAAAGTACTCGGATATTGCTACAAACGCAATGGTCAATCTCGACAAAGCTCCCCGATTACAGCCGGTTGGCTGGCTCTTCGCGGCCCTGATCCTGTGCGCGCCCGCGGCCGGGGCCATGGAGACGGAAGCCGAACTGGAGGTGACGCGCGAGGCGATGCGAGCGCTGGAGCGCGGGCAACAGGAGCGCCTGCGCGAGATCGAACGCCTGGAGGAACGCGCGGCCGAGGTTGCGCGGCGCAGCCAGGACCTGCGCGAAGCGGAACGGCGCCTGCGAACGGCGGTCGCCGAACAGGATCGCGCGGTGGCGGAGCGCCAGCAGGAGACGGAAGAGCGGGAGACGGAACTGGCCGCGGGCCGGGAGCAGGCGCTGCAGCTGCTCAGAAGCCAGTGGCTCCGCGAACGCCACCGCAACTGGACCCCGGACGCTGGCGAACTGGGCCGCCATCAGCGGCCTCTGGACGCCCGGATCCAGCTCCGGCGGGAGCAGGCGCTGACGCGGATCGCCGAACAGGCGGCCGCCCTGGCCGAGGCGCGCGACCGGCTCGCCGCCGCACGTGACGAACTGATCGCGCGCCAGACCGAGACGCGCCGGACACTGCGGGAAATCGCGGTCAGGGAAGAGGAACTCGCCACACTGCTGGTCCGGCTCGATGAGCAGATCGAAACCGACGCGCTGGAGCTGGAACGGCTCACGCG
>JAGTVE010000195.1 GCA_018224485.1 Thioalkalivibrio sp.
CCCTCCAACACGCGCCTCGCCTCGGCCCGGACCACCTCATCGCCGGCGTAGAGCACCGAGGGATCCAGATTGCCCTGCAGTGCCACCCGGTCGCCGACCCGCTGCGCCGCTTCCGCGATGTCGATGGTCCAGTCGAGACCGAGCGCATCCGCGCCGGCATCAGCCTGCCACTCGAGCCACGCACCGCCGCCCTTGGTGAAGAGGGTCACCGGGACCCGCCGGCCCTCGTGTTCCCGCGGCAGTTCGCTGATGATCCGCTGCATGTAGGCCAGCGAGAACTCACGGTAATGCCGGGGCGTCAGTGAACCGCCCCAGGTGTCAAAGATCATCACCGCCTGCGCACCCGAGAGGATCTGCGCCCGGAGGTAGGCGGACACCGCCGCGGCCACCTTCTGGAGCAGCGCGTGCATCGCCTGTGGCTCGCCATAGAGCAGACGCTTGGTCTCCGCGAAATCCCGCGAGGTCGCTCCCTCGATCATGTAGGTGGCCAGCGTCCAGGGACTGCCCGCGAAGCCGATCAGCGGCACGGCGCCGTTCAGTTCGCGCCGGATCAGGCGCACGGCGTCCATCACGTAGCGCAGTTCCTGCTCTGGATCCGGAACCGGCAGCCGCTCGATGGCATCCAGCGACCGCACCGGGTCGCGGAAGCGCGGGCCCTCGCCGGTCTCGAAATAGAGACCGAGCCCCATTGCGTCCGGCACCGTCAGGATGTCGGAAAACAGGATCGCCGCGTCGAGCGGGAAGCGCGCCAGCGGCTGCAGGGTAACCTCGCAGGCCAGTTCCGGGTTCTGGCAGAGATCCATGAAGCTGCCTGCCCGGGCACGCGTCGCACGGTATTCCGGAAGGTAGCGGCCCGCCTGGCGCATGATCCAGATCGGCGTGCGATCCACGGGCTCGCGCATCAGCGCGCGCAGCAATCGGTCGTTGGCCAGCTCGGTCATCGGTATTGTCCGCTCGATTGTGGCCGGCGCAGGCCGAGCCACTGCCAGGATGGCCGGCTCAGGCGCCGGCCGGGCCCTGCAGCCGCGCGCGCAGCTGCCGGCTCACCTCGCCCATGTCGGCGCGTCCCAGCAGGACGGGCTTGAGGATGGCCATCACCCGGCCCATGTCCTTCGGGCCGGACGCCCCGGTCTCCGCGATCGCCTGCTCGATCAGAACGGTAACGGCCTCGGGTTCCAGCGGTTCGGGGAGGAACTCCCGGATGACCGCAACCTCTGCCTCCTCGCGGGCCGCGAGGTCTTCCCGCTCCCCGCGCCGGTACTGCTCGATCGAGTCGCGCCGCTGCTTCAGCATCCGGTTCAGGATCCCCAGCACCGCGGCATCGTCCACCTCCCGGCGCTCGTCGACCTCGAATTGCTTGATTTCCGACTGAACCAGGCGCAGCGCGCCGAGCCGATTCCGGTCGCGCGCGCGCATCGAGGCCTTCACTTCCTCGCCGATCCGGTCTTTCAGGGACATCAGGGGGTCCCGGGCGGCAGGGGGTCAGTACATCCGCACGCGGCGGGTGATGTCACGGGAATTACGCTTGAGTTGACGCTTCACGGCCGCCGCCGCCTTGCGCTTGCGCTCGGTGGTGGGCTTCTCGTAGGACTCGCGGCGGCGGACCTCGGACACCACACCGGACTTTTCACAGGTGCGCTTGAAGCGCCGCAGCGCGACTTCGAAGGGCTCGTTTTCGCGTACTCGAACGTGGGGCATAAATTCTCCATGGTAACGGTGTTGAATGTGCGCGCCGGTCGGGGCCGGCTGCGGCCAGGCATTAGAGGAAACCCGCAATAATAGATCAAAGCCTTTCCAAGAAAAAGCACACGAGCGCCTACGCAGCCCGCGAGGGTCACGCTATCATGCCCGGGATGAAGACCCTGAACGTCGAACTCGGTTCCAGAAGCTACCCGATCCACGTGGGTGGGGGACTGCTTCGCGATGCGGGGCTGCTGCGGCCGTATCTGCACGGCCAGCGCCTGGTCGTGGTCAGCAACGACACGGTGGCCCCGCTCCACGGCGACCGTCTCAGGGCCCTGCTTGACGACCAGGACTTCACCTGGATCGACCTGCCGGACGGCGAACGCTTCAAGACCCTGGCCACGGTAGAGTCGATCCTGACGCGCATGCTGCAGGCGCGGCTCGACCGTGGCACCACCCTGATCGCATTCGGAGGCGGCGTGGTCGGCGACGTCGCTGGCTTCGCCGCGGCCATCTACCAGCGCGGCATCGACTTCATCCAGGTCCCCACCACCCTGCTCTCCCAGGTGGACTCATCGGTGGGCGGCAAGACCGGGGTGAACCATCCCCTCGGCAAGAACATGATCGGCGCCTTCCACCAGCCCCGCGCGGTGATCATCGACATCGACACCCTGCGGACGCTGCCGGTACGCGAACTGCGTGCCGGGGTGGCGGAGGTGATCAAGTACGGGCTCATCCAGGACGCCGGATTCTTCGAATGGCTGGAGGCGAACATCGAGCGCCTGCTGGCGCTCGAGCCGGAGATCGTGATCGAGGCCATCCACCGTTCCTGCGCCTGCAAGGCGGAGGTGGTCGCCGCCGATGAGCGCGAGTCCGGACGGCGTGCGCTGCTGAACCTGGGCCACACCTTCGGGCACGCGATCGAGACGGGCATGGGGTATGGCGAGTGGCTGCACGGGGAGGCAGTCGGCACCGGCATGGCCATGGCCGCCAGGATGTCCGAGGCGATGGGCTGGCTGGACCCGGCGGACAGGGAGCGCGCCGAGTCGCTGATCGCCCGGGCGGGTCTGCAACTGCATCCGCCGGAGCAGATCGACGCCGCACGCTTCCGGGAGCTGATGGCCATCGATAAGAAGGTGTTGAACGGCCGGCTGCGTCTCGTCCTGCTGCAGGCGATCGGCGCGGCGGTGGTCACCGCCGACTTCCCTTCGGAGGCGCTGGATGCCACCCTGCCTGCAACATCCAGCCTGGCAACCGGTGCCGGCTGAGTCGCCAGCGGCAATGGGCACCGTCGTCGCGCCGCGGCTCGCGCCGTACGCGGCGGTTGCCGAGCATTCGGCGGGCCGGCGCCATCTCGAGCCGCCACCGAATCACCGGAGCGAATTCCAGCGCGACCGCGACCGCATTGTGCACAGCACCGCCTTTCGGCGGCTCAAGTACAAGACGCAGGTCTTCGTCAGCCACGAGGGCGACCTGTTCCGTAACCGCCTCACGCACTCCCTCGAGGTGGCTCAGATCGCGCGTTCCACCGCGCGTGCGCTCGGGCTGAACGAAGACCTCACCGAGGCCATCGCGCTGGCGCACGACCTCGGGCACACACCCTTCGGCCATGCCGGTCAGCGGGCACTGAACAACTGCATGCGCGATCGCGGCGGCTTCGAGCACAATCTGCAGTCCCTGCGCATCGTCGACCTGCTGGAGCAGCACTACGCGGAGTTCGATGGCCTGAACCTCACCTTCGAGACCCGCGAGGGCATTCTGAAGCACTGCTCGCAGGACAATGCGCGCCGTCTCGGGCCGGTCGCCGAGCGGTTCCTCAACGGCCGTCAGCCAAGCATCGAGGCCCAGCTCACCAACGTGGCGGACGAGATCGCCTACAACAACCACGACATCGACGACGGACTGCGCGCGGGTCTGCTGACGATGGAGCAGTTCTGCGAAGTCGAACTGTTCCGGATCCGGCATGAACAGGTGCGTCGAAGCTACCCCGGCCTCGAGACCCGCCGCGTGCGCCACGAGACCGTGCGGCGCATGATCGACACCCTGGCCTCCGACCTGATCACGACCAGCCGCGAGGCCCTGCGCAACGCTGGCGTCGACAGCCTGGAGGCGGCCCGGCGCTTCCCTGAACCGCTGATCCGCTTCAGCCCGGAGATTGCACGCCAGAATCGGGAACTCAAGCGCTTCCTGCGTCAGAACCTGTACCATCACCACCGGGTATACCGGATGACGGTCAAGGCGGAACGCATTGTGAATGACCTGTTCTTCGCCTTCATGGAGGACACGAAGCTGCTGCCGGAGCACTTCCAGGCGCACGTGCGGCGGCTGGCCGAGGCCGACGAACACGGTCTCGCGCGGGGGGTCGCCGATTACATCGCCGGGATGACCGACCGTTTCGCCATCCACGAACACCAGCGTGTCTTCGACCTGCGCACCCTGATCTGAGTCCGCCGCCATGTCCCTGCAACCCGACTGTCTGGCCGAACTGAAGCTGCAGCAAGCCCCGTTCGACTCGCTGCCGAGCGAGAATTTCATCTACACCGACAGCCTGATCGAGGACACGGTGATTGCGGCCGGCCAGGCGATCGACATGTCCGGGGCAATCCTGCTGATCACGGGCGAGAGCGGGTCGGGCCGCAGCATGCAACTGATGCGGCTGCTCGGGTCCCTGCCCGAGAACTTCGAGCTGATCGCGTTCCGGGCGCGCATGAACACCCGCTTCGAGGCGGTCGACTTCACCATCCGCAGCCATCTGCAGGCCAGTGGCCACGACGATCCCGACCGGGCCCTGAGCGACCTGATGAGCGAGCGCATCCGCGCGGGCTTCGACCCGGTGATTGCGGTGGACGACGCCCACCTGCTGGGCATGGACATCATCAACATCCTGCTGCGCATGCGCGGCGAGATCCTGGGCATAGAGGGCCGCGCCCCGCGCCTGGTGCTCGTCGGCGACCAGGTGCTGCTGCGCCGCCGCCTGCAACTGCGTCCGTCGGACGACCATCAGATCGCGCGATTCACGTTGCGCCCCTTCAGCCTCGAGCAGACCGCCGCGTATCTCAGCCACCGCCTGCGCGCGGCCGGCATGGCCGACCCCGGCGAAATCCTCACCGAGGACGCGATCGCCGACCTGCAGGCGGCCAGCAAGGGGCTGCCGGGTGCGCTGAACGATCAGGCGAACGCGTGGCTGGAACGGCTGTGCCGGGCACGCCGGGGCGAAGTGGAAGAATCGGAACCGGCGCCGGGGTCGGAACCTGTACGTGACGACCGGATGGCGGCCTTCACGCGCGGCATGCCTCCGCTCGGCGTGACCGGGGACCCGCCGGATGAACCGCCGGAGGAGCTCAGGCCGATCGGACGGCGCGAGTCGCTGCAGGCGGCCGAGAAGCAGGAACAGGAACCAGCACCGGACGACGACTGGGATCCGTACACGGGCCGCATGCAGAAGCGGGCGTCGGATGCGGATCCGGACAGGGTACCGTTCTGGAGTCGGAGCTGGTTCGTACCGGTCGTGGCGGGGGTGGTCGCCTTTCTGATCCTGGCGCCGTTCGCGCGTCATCTCTTCGAGCGCCCGGAGGCGCCACCAACCACCACCGTACAGCTGCCACTTCCGGTCGATCGCGAAGAGACGCCCGAGCCGGACCCGGAGGCGGCCTGGCCCGACGACGAGGGCGTGGTGGAACTGCCCTTCGACGACCGGGTGCCTGCGGAGACATCCCCCGGCGAGCCGCCAGCGCCGGAATCCCCGGGTGCGCCTGCGATCCCCGAGCCCGCCCCGGAGACGCCGCCGGAACCCGAGCCCGAGCCCTCGCCGGAACCGGCGCCTCCAGCGCCCGAGCCGGATCCCGAGCCTCCGGCCGCCCCCGCCGAGGTACCGGAGAGCCCCTCGACGCAGGCGGCCGAGCCGGCACCCCCGGACGCGGAGCCGGTGGATCTTGCCCGGGACCGCGAGTGGCTTGCGCGCCAGAGCCCGGACAACCTCACCATCCAGCTGATCGCCGCCCCGGACCTCGACGGGGCACGCCGGTTTGTCGAGCAGCACCAGCTCACGGGCATTCGCTACGTACCCACCCGCTCCAACGGACGCGAATTCGTGGTGGCCCTGGCAGGCAGCTTCTCCACCCGCTCCGGCGCGGAACAGGCCCTCGAGAACCTGCCCGCCGCGGTGCGCGCCGGTGGGCCCTGGATCCGTTCCCTGGGGTCCGTCCGGGACATACAGCGCTGAACGCCCCATGGCCAGCAGACGAGGGCGCCGGCCGCGACCGCACCAGCCGTAGAACGTGATGGCAGGACGGATCCCCCAGGCCTTCATCGACGACCTGCTCGAGCGCACCGATCTCGTGGAACTGGTCCAGCGCCACGTGTCATTGAAGAAATCGGGCAGCGAGTTCTCGGCCTGCTGCCCGTTTCACGCAGAGAAGACTCCCTCGTTCTACGTCTCGCCGCAGAAGCAGTTCTATCACTGCTTTGGCTGCGGGGCCCATGGTACCGCCATCACCTTCCTGATGGAGTACGAGAACCTCAGTTTTCCGGAGGCCATCGACCAGCTGGCCGAGTGGGCAGGCCTGGAGGTTCCCCGGGAATCAACGGGTCCGGACACCGAGCCTCTGGCCCCGCTGCTCGAGGCACTGGAGGCAGCGTCCCGTTTCTATGTCGACCAGCTCAGGCAGACGCCGGCCGCGATCGACTACCTGAAGGCGCGCGGCATCGATGGCAGCACCGCGAGGGACTTCTCGCTCGGCTGGGCACCCGCCGGGGCCGACGCCCTGGCACGCGCCCTCGGCAATCGCTTCGGCACGGAGACCCTGATCGCGGCCGGGCTGGTGGCGCGTCGGGACGACGGCAGCATCCGCGACCGCTTCCGCGCGCGCATCGTGTTTCCCATCCGCGATCGCCGGGGCCGGGTCATCGGCTTTGGCGGGCGGCTGATCGAAGCCGGGGAGCCCAAGTACCTGAACAGCCCGGAGTCCGCGGTCTTCCACAAGGGGCACACCATCTACGGACTGTACGAGGCGCGGCGCGCCGAGACCCGGCTCGCCGAGCTGGTGGTCACGGAGGGCTACATGGACGTGGTCGGCCTCGCCAGGGCCGGCTTTCGCCGCGCGGTCGCCTGCATGGGCACCGCGCTGACGCGCGGTCACCTCGAATTGCTGTTCCGGCAGGTGCCCCACCTGGTCCTGTGCTTCGACGGCGACGCGGCGGGCCGGCGGGCGGCCTGGCGGTCGCTCGAGCAGGCCCTCCCGGTGATTCAGGGCATGCGGGAGGTGCGGATGCTGTTCCTGCCGGAGGGCGAGGACCCGGACAGCCTGGTGCACCACGAGGGTCTCGAAGGCTGGGAACGGCGCCTGGCCGGCAGCTCCGTGCTCTCCGAGACCTTCATGTACCTGCTTCGCGAGCACTACCCGCTGGACACCGCCGAGGGACGCAGCCAGTGCGCCCACGCGGCGGTGACGCTGATCCGTACGGTCACCGATCCCCTGTTCCGGACCCAGCTCTGCGATCTCGTGGCAGAACACACCCGGACGCCGCGCGCGCAGATCTTCGAAATGCTCGGCGAGCCGGCGGACGCTCCCGACAGGGTGCTGCCGGCGCAGGCCAGAACCAGCGGCGCGGGGCAGGATCGGCCGGGACAGGGTGCCAGTCACCTCTGGTCGGCCCTGCTCGCGCGGGTGATGCAATGCCCGCAGGAGGACTGGCGCGACCCGGCCCTGGAGCAGCTGCGTTCGGCCGGGGGGCGCGGGCCCGAGATCCTCGGCGCGATCCTGGACCGGATTCGGGCCAATCCTGGAATCACCACCGCCCGCCTGCTCGAGCAGTTCCGTGAAGAGAGCTATTTCGCCCGCCTGATGGCACTCGCCGGGCAGTCCCTTGGCGGGGAGGACGTGGAACTTTCGCGACGCGTGGCACTCGACAGCGCCAGGAGGCTGTTTCGAGAGCACTGCCGGGAACGCATCCGGAACCTGTCCGCACGCGTGGACAGGCCGCTGACCGGGGAAGAGCGGACCGAGCTGCGGAGCCTTCAGTCGCTGCTCGCGCACGACCTGCGGCCTGACGAAACCCGGGAATAAGCGCCGCGGTCCAGCGTCCAGTCGGAATCGCCGGTTGAAACCCCGGAGCGTGCCCCAATCCTTCGGATGAGCGAGGGAATCGGCACGCGGCGACCAGAGCGCTACGAGCGAACTATACTCCCGACAGGGTGGGAGAGAGGCAGGTATGGGGATGCCCACGCCTGTTCGTACACCAGCTTTTCGCACCTGCAAAATCAGTATTCTCTGCTATACTAAGAGATTCGATTTTTAGACGTTATCCTCGGAGTACACACGCGATGAATCGGGAAGAGCAGCAGTCACAGCTCAAGGAGCTCATTGCCAAGGGCAAGGAACAGGGCTACCTGACGTACACCGAGGTGAACGATCACCTGCCGGATTCGATCATCGATTCCGAGCAGATCGAAGACATCATCGCGATGATCAACGACATGGGCATCGCGGTGCACGAACAGGCACCGGACGCCGATACCCTGCTCCTCGCCGACGGCAGTGTCTCCACCGACGAGGACGCCGAGGACGCGGTGGCGGCACTCGCCGCCGTCGACAGCGATTTCGGCCGCACCACCGACCCGGTGCGCATGTACATGCGCGAGATGGGCACGGTGGAGTTGCTGACGCGCGAGGGCGAGATCCGCATCGCGAAGCGCATCGAGGAAGGCCTGATGCAGGTCCTGTTCGCGCTCGCGCACCATCCGTCGGCGATCAGCCAGCTGCTCGCGCAGTATCAGCGCCTGGTCGAGAACAACAGCCGTCTGACCGATCTGATCGTATCCTTCATCAACCCGGACGTCGCCGATGGTGAGGCCGTTGCACGCGGCCTTGCAGATCCTGCGGACGTGCCAGCGACTCCTGCCCCGGCGACCGCCGTCCCGGCGGGAGCCACCAAGACGGCGGCAGCAAACGATACCGGCGACGACGGCGAGAGCAGTTCCGACGACGACTCGGATGACGAAGAGGAAGTCGAGGACACAGGCCCCGATCCGGAGGAGGCCCGGGTCCGGTTCGCGCGCCTCGCGGAGCTGCACCAGGCCGCCCAGGAGGCCTGCGACCGGGGCGATCACGAGGCCTATGCCCGTGCGCGGGAGGAAACCGCCCGCTACTTCATGGAATTCAAGCTCGTACCGCGCGTGGTGGATGAGCTGACCTCCAACCTGCACAACACCATCGACCGTATCCGCCGCCACGAGCGTCAGATCATGAAGCTGGTCGTGGTGGACTCGCACATGCCGCGCAAGACCTTTCTCGACTCGTTCCCCAAAAACGAGACCAACCTGAACTGGATCCAACAGGCGAAGAAGGCGAAGGGAAGGTACACCGAGCAACTCGCGCTGGTCGCGGATGACGTCGTGCGCCTGCAGAAGAAGCTGCTGGATATCGAGCGGCAGGCCAACCTCAGCGTCGCCGAGATCAAGGACATCAACCGGCGCATGTCCATCGGCGAGGCCAAGGCCCGCCGTGCGAAGAAGGAGATGGTCGAGGCGAACCTGCGCCTGGTGATCTCCATCGCGAAGAAGTACACCAACCGCGGCCTGCAGTTCCTGGACCTGATTCAGGAGGGCAACATCGGCCTGATGAAGGCAGTGGACAAGTTTGAGTACCGCCGCGGCTACAAGTTCTCGACCTACGCGACCTGGTGGATCCGCCAGGCCATCACCCGGTCGATCGCGGACCAGGCGCGCACCATCCGCATTCCGGTGCACATGATCGAGACGATCAACA
>JAGTVE010000196.1 GCA_018224485.1 Thioalkalivibrio sp.
AACTGACCGACCGCGTGCGCGAACACGGCGAGGAGCTGCAGCGGATGCTGGGCGTACTGACCTGGATCGATCTCGCCTTCGCCGCGGGGCGCATGTCGCAGCAGATGAATGCGCACGCCCCGGCGCTTCTGGATGAGACCCGGATGCACCTGGTCGACGGCTACCATCCGCTGCTGCTGCTTCAGTATGCGGAGGGCAACGGTCCGCGGCCGGTGCCGCTCAGCCTCGAACTGGCGCCCGGGCGGCCGCTGCTCCTGATCACCGGTCCGAACACGGGCGGGAAGACCGTGGCGCTGAAGACCGTGGGATTGCTGGTCACCATGGCCTGGTGCGGCCTGCACATCCCTGCCGAGGGGGACTGCAGCGTCGGTGCCTTCGACCGCGTGATGGTCGATGTCGGCGACCACCAGAGCCTCCTGCATCACCTGTCGACCTTCGCCGGGCATGTCGAGGTGCTCAAGCGCGTGCTCGAGCACGCGGGGGGCGAGAGCCTGATCCTGCTGGACGAGCTGGGTACCGGCACCGACCCGGACGAGGGTGCTGCGCTGGCAATGGCGGTCCTCGACGAACTCCGCTCGCGCGGGGTCTTCGGCATCGTGAACACGCACCTCGCGCCGTTGAAGGACTACGCCGGCCGTCATCCCGGCATCCTGAACGCATCGATGCAGTTCGACTCCGAGCGGCTGGTGCCCACCTATCGGCTGCTGCCGGGCGAGCCGGGGATCTCCTTCGGCCTGACCATCGCCGAGAAGAACGGCCTGCCGGCCGCGCTCGTGGCCCGTGCCCGCGAGCACCTGGCGGAGTTGCCCTCCGCCCGCGCCTCCCGGTAGGAGGCCAGCCCCGGGCGACCCTTCCCCGGCGCCGATGCGTGGGAGCGGCCTCCGGCCGCGATGGTGCTGGGCCCGGAGCCGGATCGCGAGCAGGCTCGCCCCTACAGTGGTGCTGAGCCCCACTTGCCCGGGGGGGAACCGTGAAACCGGACTTATTTCATATTAGGATGTCATGTCATTTTGACCCCCGCTCCCCGTTAAGCGCAGCATCACCTAACGTCACCATCAGGAACTGTCGCAGCCATGTCTGAGAATCCCGCCAAGCCAGCCGCGATCACCGGCGCCGAAATCTTTGTCCGCTCTCTGCAGGAGGAGGGCGTCGAGGTCGTATTCGGGTACCCTGGCGGGGCGGTACTTCACCTCTACGACGCACTCTTCAGGCAGGAAAAGATCGCGCACATCCTCGTGCGTCACGAGCAGGGCGCGGTGCACGCGGCCGAGGGCTACGCCAAGTCCTCCGACCGCTGCGGCGTCGCGCTGGTCACCTCAGGACCCGGCGCGACCAATGCGGTCACCGGCATCGCGGATGCCTACATGGACTCCGTCCCGCTGGTGGTCTTCAGTGGCCAGGTGCCGACTCACCTGATCGGCAACGACGCCTTCCAGGAAGTGGACACGGTCGGGATCACGCGCCCCTGCGTGAAGCACAACTTCCTGGTGAGGGATGTGAACGACCTGGCCATCACCATCAGGAAGGCCTTCTACATCGCGACCTCGGGACGGCCCGGACCGGTGCTCGTGGACATCCCGAAGGACATAACCGCGGAGACCGCGGTGTTCGAGTATCCGAAGCAGCTGAAGATGCGCTCGTACAACCCCACCACGCGGGGACACAGCGGCCAGATCCGCAAGGCGCTGGACCTGATCCTGTCGGCGAAGAAGCCGATGCTGTACACCGGCGGCGGCGTCATCCTCGGGCGGGCCTCGGACGCGCTGACGGAATTCACGCGCAAGCTGGGCTACCCCATCACCAATACCCTGATGGGCCTGGGCGGCTACCCGGCCTCGGACCGCCAGTTCGTCGGCATGCTCGGCATGCACGGAACTTACGAGGCGAACATGGGCATGCACCATGCCGACGTGTTGATCGCGATCGGCGTGCGCTTCGATGACCGGGTCACCGGCAACATCGAGAAGTTCTGCCCCTACGCGAAGATCGTGCACGTGGACGTGGATCCCGCGTCGATCTCCAAGAACGTGAAGGTGGATGTTCCGATCGTCGGGCAGGTGGAGCCGGTGCTGCGGGACATGATCCGCGAACTGGACAACATGAAGCACGAGCCCGACCAGGAGGCACTGACGGCCTGGTGGCGGCAGATCGACGAATGGCGCGCGAAGGACTGCCTGAAGTACGACAAGTCCTCGCCGATCATCAAGCCGCAGTACGTGGTGCACAAGCTTTGGGAACTCACCGGGGGTGATGCCTTCGTGACCTCGGATGTCGGCCAGCACCAGATGTGGGCGGCCCAGTTCTACGGCTTCGACAAGCCCAACCGCTGGATCAATTCCGGGGGTCTGGGCACGATGGGTGTGGGGCTCCCCTTCGCGATGGGTGCGCAACTGGCCCACCCGGAGGAGACCGTGGCCTGCGTGACGGGCGAGGCCAGCATCCAGATGTGCATCCAGGAGTTGTCCACCTGCCTGCAATACCACCTGCCGATCAAGGTCGTGAACCTGAACAACCGCTACCTGGGCATGGTCCGGCAGTGGCAGGAGTTCTTCTACCAGGGCCGTTACGCGATGTCCTACATGGACGCGCTGCCCGATTTCGTGAAGCTGGCCGAGAGTTACGGCCATGTCGGCA
>JAGTVE010000197.1 GCA_018224485.1 Thioalkalivibrio sp.
CGAAGGACTGGCGCATGGATCGCGCGCTGCGGCGGCTGGAGGCGCTGCTGGCGGTGGCCGACGGCGAGCACTCCTTCGTGATCTCCGGCAACGGCGACGTGATCGAGCCGGAACACAGCCTGATCGCGATCGGCTCCGGCGGACCCTATGCCCAGGCGGCGGCGCGCGCGCTGCTGGAGAATACCGAACTGCCGGCGCGCGAGATCGTCGAACGAAGCCTTGGGATCGCGGCCGACATCTGCATCTACACCAACCACCAGATCACGCTGGAACAGCTCTGGCCCGAGAATCGCCAAGCCTGACGGTCATGGCACACGCAGCCACCCCTGACGATGAAGACCTTCCTCCCCCGCTTGTGGGGGGAGGCTTGGGGAGGTGGTACGGCGCTGGCCCCGGCCCCTCTTTCGCAAGCGGTGGAGGGGAGAAATGCATGATCTTCACAGCAAGGACCCTTCGATGACTGACATGACCCCGCGCGAGATCGTCCAGGAGCTGGACCGCTACATCATCGGGCAGGACGAGGCCAAGCGCGCCGTCGCGGTGGCCCTGCGCAACCGCTGGCGCCGGCAGCAGCTGCCGGAGGCCCTGCGCCAGGAGGTCACGCCAAAGAACATCCTGATGATCGGCCCCACCGGCGTGGGCAAGACCGAGATCGCGCGCCGGCTGGCGCGTCTCGCGAAGGCCCCGTTCCTGAAGATCGAGGCGAGCAAGTTCACCGAGGTCGGTTACGTCGGGCGGGACGTGGAGTCCATCGTCCGGGATCTCGCCGACGCCGCGATCAAGCAGCTGCGCGAGGAGGAAATGAGCCACCACCGCCGCGATGCCGAGGATGCCGCCGAGGAGCGCGTGCTGGATGCGCTGCTGCCGCGTCCGCGCGCAGCCGGCTACACCGAGCAGGAACCGCCCTCGGCGGACAGCGAGACACGTCAGAAGCTGCGCAAGCGCCTGCGCGAGGGCGCGCTGGACGACCGCGAGATCGACATCGAGGTGCGGGCGGTGCAGCCGGGCCTCGAGATCATGACGCCCCCGGGCATGGAGGAGATGGCCGGCCAGCTGCAGTCCATGTTCCAGAACCTGGGTGGCCAGCGCACGCGCAGTCGTCGCCTGAAGATTCGCGACGCGATGCGGCTGCTGGTGGACGAGGAGGCCGCGCGGCTGGTCAACGAGGACGAACTGAAGCTGAAGGCGGTGGAACGGGTCGAACAGAGCGGCATCGTCTTCGTCGACGAGATCGACAAGGTCGCAAAGCGCGGCGAGCACGGCGGCACGGATGTGTCGCGCGAGGGCGTGCAGCGCGATCTGCTGCCGCTGGTGGAGGGCACCACGGTGAACACGAAGCTGGGGATGGTGCGGACCGATCACATCCTTTTCATCGCCTCCGGGGCCTTCCATCTCTCCAAGCCGTCCGACCTGATCCCCGAGCTGCAGGGACGCCTGCCGATCCGGGTGGAGCTCGGGGCACTGTCGGTGGATGACTTCGTGCAGATCCTGACCGAGCCGACCGCCTCGCTGACCGAGCAGTACACCGCGCTGCTCGGGACCGAGGGGGTGACCGTCGAATTCCGGCCCGACGGCGTGCGCCGTATCGCCGAGATCGCCCACGACGTGAACGCAAGGACGGAGAACATCGGCGCCCGGCGCCTGCACACGGTGCTCGAGCGGCTGCTGCAGCAGGTGGCCTTCGATGCGCCCGACGTGTCCGGCCCGGTGATCGTCGATGCGGGGATGGTGGAAGAGCGCCTGGGCGAACTGATTCAGGACGAGGACCTCTCCCGGTATATTCTTTGACGCAGGCCGGTTTTGTGCCGGACTGGAGAGGTTATTCTGCGGTGGAACGGAACACGGGTACGGTAGCATCGACGCCGCGGGCCCCCTGGGCGTCGCAAGGGGTTTGCGCTGCGCTTCACCCACCCTACGTCCCAACAGCCCGGGCCCGCAGGGTGGGCCAAGCCCAGCGGGCCCATCAGGAAACCGTCCGAGGAATCCGCCGTCCGCCCCATGTCCACCGATGCCTTGTTCAGGAGCACGAAATGAGCGCCAAGCACCGCCCCAGCGACATCCAGTTGCACCAGAAATCCCGTATCCTCGAGATCGGCTATGCCGATGGCACCAATCTGCGGCTGCCCTGCGAGTTACTGCGCGTGTATTCACCCTCCGCGGAGGTGCGCGGCCACGGTCCGGGGCAAGGGACGCTGCAGGTCGGCAAGGAGGACGTGAACATCACGGAGATCGAGCCGGTCGGCAACTATGCGGTCAAGCTGGTATTTTCCGACGGGCACGACACCGGGATCTACGACTGGGATTACCTGTACAACCTGGGCATGGAGCAGGAGCAGCTCTGGCAGGAGTACCTCGAGAAGCTGGACGCTGCCGGTCACCAGCGCAAGTCGGACTAAAGGCTGCCATGACGGACGAAGAAACGCGCGGCAAGACCCACTTCGGTTACGAGACCGTCGCGGAAGAGGAGAAGGCCGCCCGGGTCGGGCAGGTCTTCCACTCGGTCGCGCGGAAGTACGACCTGATGAACGACGTGATGTCCATGGGCATCCACCGCCTGTGGAAGCGCCACACCGTGCAGCGCACCGCGGTGCGCCCGGGCATGCGGGTACTGGATCTCGCCGGCGGCACCGGCGACCTCGCCGCGGCCTTCGCACCGCGCGTCGGCGACCGCGGACAGGTGACGGTGTGCGACATCAACGCCTCGATGCTGGTGGTGGGTCGGGACCGGCTGCTGGACCAGGGCCTGGCCGGGAACGTCGACTTCGTGCAGGGCGACGCGGAGGCGCTGCCGTTTCCGGACGAACACTTCGACCGCATCACGATCGCCTTCGGGCTGCGCAACGTGACCCGCAAGGAGCGCGCGCTGGCGGACATGTGCCGTGTATTGAAGCCCGGTGGCCGCCTGCTGGTGCTGGAGTTCTCGCAGCCCTTCGCACCGCTGCGGCCGTTCTACGATCTCTACTCCTTCCGGGTGATGCCGCTGATGGGGCGGCTGATCGCCGGGGACGCGGACAGCTACCGCTACCTCGCGGAGAGCATCCGCGTGCATCCCGACCAGGAAGAGCTCGCAGGGATGATGCGCGATGCGGGACTCGAGCGCGTGCAGTACGAGAACCTGACCGGCGGCGTGGTCGCGCTGCACCGGGCTACGAGGCTGTGACCTGATGACCGATGCTGACATGGATCCCGATACCGATACCGGCCCAGAGATCGCAGCGGTCCGGCCGCTGCCCACCGCGCTTGCCATACCGCTGGAGATCGCGCTGAACCGGTTGCTTGCGGCCGCGCCGGACTCCGCGGTGGCGCGCCTGTCCGGGCGTTCCATTGCCGTGGCCGTGCAGCCGCCCGGCCTTGGCCTGGTCCTCCTGGGCGCCGCCGACCGGCTGCAGGTGCTCGGCTCCCTCGACGATGAGGATCCCGACGTGACGATCTCGGGCTCGCCGGTGGGCCTGGCCGCGGCGATCGCCCGGGAAGACCGCTCCGGAATCACGCTGCAGGGGGATGCCGTGGTGCTGGCCGACCTGCAGCGGGCGTTCTCGGGCGTCTCCTTCGACTGGGCCGGGTGGCTCGAATCGATCGCCGGTGCCGGCGCCGCCGGGCCGGTGCTGCGGGCCGGTGAGTCGCTGCGCGACCAGCTCCGCCGCTTCATGGACCGCAGCCTCGAAGACTCCTCCGAGTATCTGCAGGAGGAGGCACGCTGGCTGCCGGCATCGGGCGAGTTCGAGGCGCTGGCGGCCGATCTGGCCGATCTGCGCGACGACGTCGCACGCCTGGAGGCGCGCATCGCCCGGCTCGGGGACGGCAACGACGCCGCTGTCCCCGTCGGCCCCGGATTGCCCCGGCCCGGATGATCAGGACCCTGAAACAGGGTCTGCGCCTGTGGGCCATCGGCCGTGTGCTGGTGCGTTACCGGCTGGATGCGATCCTGTTCACCCTCAAGCCCCTGCGGCCGCTGAGTTTCCTGCTGAATCTGCTGCCCTGGAACTGGTTCCGGCAAGCCGAGGGCACCCGTGGCGAGCGCATTCGCCGGTCGCTGGAGGACCTTGGTCCGATCTTCGTGAAGTTCGGGCAGATGTTGTCCACCCGGCGCGACCTGCTGCCGGACGACATCGCGCTGGAACTCGCCCGTCTCCAGGACCGCGTGCCGCCGTTTCCGGTCGAGCAGGCCCGGCTCGCGATCGAGACCGCGCTGGAGAAGCCGATCGCCGAGGTCTTCGAACAGTTCGACGACGTGCCGCTGGCCTCGGCCTCGATCGCGCAGGTACATGCGGCCAGGCTGCGTGACGGCCGTTCGGTCGTCGTGAAGGTCGTGCGGCCGGGCATCGTTCGCACCATCCGCGCCGATCTCGAGATCCTGCATCTGATCGCCTACCTCGCGGATCGCTACTGGTCGGAGGGGCGGCGTATGCGCCCGCGCGAGGTGGTCTCCGAGTATGAAAAGACCGTGATCGACGAGCTGGACCTCGTGCGCGAGGGCGCGAACGCGATCACCATCCGCCGCAACTTCGAAGACAGCCCGCTGCTGTACATTCCGGAGGTGGTCTGGGACTACACCCGGACCAACGTAATGGTGATGGAGCGCATCAGCGGCGTCCCGATCGCGAACATCGAGGCCCTGCGCGCCCGCGGTGTCGATCTCAAGGTGCTGGCCGAGCGCGGCGTGGAGATCTTCTTCACCCAGGTCTTCCGCCACAATTTCTTCCACGCCGACATGCACCCCGGCAACATCTTTGTGGATGCGACCGACCCATCGGAGCCGAGTTACCTCGCGGTCGACTTCGGCATCGTGGGCACCCTGCTGGAGTCGGATCAGCACTATCTGGCCGAGAACTTCCACGCCTTCTTCAGCCGCGACTACCGGCGTGTCTCGGAGCTCTACGTGGAGTCCGGCTGGGTACCGGAGGGCACCCGGGTGGATGAGTTCGAGGCCGCGATCCGCTCCGTCTGCGAGCCCATCT
This sequence comes from Thioalkalivibrio sp., assembly GCA_018224485.1. GTDB lineage: Bacteria > Pseudomonadota > Gammaproteobacteria > Ectothiorhodospirales > Ectothiorhodospiraceae > Thioalkalivibrio. Next base: position 4,959 of record JAGTVE010000197.1, read on the forward strand.
TCCAGAAGCCGCTGGACGAGATCTCCTTCGGACACGTGCTGCTGCGGCTGTTCCAGACCGCACGGCGTTTCGACATGGAGGTGCAGCCCCAGTTGGTGCTGCTGCAGAAGACACTGCTGAACATCGAGGGGCTGGGGCGCCAGCTGTATCCGCAGCTGGATCTGTGGGCCACGGCGAAGCCGTTCATCGAGCGCTGGATGTCGGAGCAGGTGGGGGTGCGCGCCTTTCTGCGCAGCGCCGAGCGCCACCTGCCGAAGATGCTGGTGCAGCTCCCGGAGCTGCCGCTCCGGCTGCAGGAGGCGCTCGACGCGGAGCGTCAGCGCGCCCGGCGCGATGCAGCGCTGCGGGCGGAGGTGCAGGAACTGCGACGGGTGCTGCAGCGGGACGCGCGCAGGCGCCTGGAGGCCTTCTCGGGTCTCGGTCTGCTCCTGGGCGCGGGCGTGATGACCCAGATGCAGGCGGTGCCGCAGTGGCTGGGCCTGGCCTGGCCGGCCTGGCCCCTGGGTTTGGCCGGGATCGCTCTGCTGCTGTTCAGCCTGCGCCGTGGCGATGGCGTGCTGCGCCGGATCCGCGACGGCGATCGCTCGCGCCTCAACTGATCCACGGAGTGGGGGTGTCATGGAGCGCGGGGAGCCTGCTCCC
>JAGTVE010000198.1 GCA_018224485.1 Thioalkalivibrio sp.
ACGCCCATGCCGGCGACCAGCGGGCGCCAGCCCGGCGGGGGCAGCTCAGTTGCCATCCAGTCAGCGAGAAGCCCGCTGAGCACGAATTGCGCGGCAAAGCCCAGTGCCAGGCCCGCAATGCTGGCGGCTGCGGCAATCGCCAGTACGCGGAAGAAGTAGAGCCGCAACACCCGGTGCCGGCTTGCGCCCAGTGCGCGCATCACGGCCGCCGCATCCGCCCGTTGGTTCGCGTAGTGGTGGGCGGCTACCGCAATCGCCGCGCCGGCGAGCAGCACCGCCATCAGGGAGGCCAGTCCGAGGAAGCTGCGCGCGCGGCTGACCGCTTCGCGCAGCTCGGGATTGGCATCCTCCAGGTCGAGCAGGCGCTGGCCCGCGACCATCTCCGTCTCCAGCCAACGGCGCAGGGACTCCACCCCGGCCGGTGGACCGGCGGCGAGAAACTGGTAGCGAACCCGGCTTCCCGGACCGATCAGTCCCGTCCGGTCGAGGTCGTCGAAGTGGATCATCAGCCGCGGAGCGATATCGAAGAGGCTGCTGCCGCGATCCGGCTCCAGCACGATCTCCCCGGCGAGGTCCAGTGTCAGGTACCCCAGCTCAACCGGGCTCCCGGTCTCCAGTGCCAGGGCCAGCAGCAGGGCACCATCGCCCCAGGCCTCGCCAGGCCTCGGTCCGCGGTCGAGGCGTTCTGGCTGCGGTTCAGCAGACAGCTGCACCTCGCCCCTGAGGGGCCAGCCCCGGTCCACCGCACGCACGGAGACCAGTTGCGACTCATCGTCCGGCGTGAACAGCACGCTGGGAAGCGTGGCGCTGCGGGTCGCGGTCAGGCCGCGGTCGCGTGCCTCTTCCAGCCAGTGATCGGGGATCGCGGAATCCGAGACCACGGCGAGGTCGCCTCCCAGCAGGGTCGCGGCCTGTTGGGTCATGCCGCGGTCCACGCGATCCGTGAAGAAACCCACGGCCGCGACCGCCGCGACGGCAATCACCAGCGCAGCGGCGAGCACGCGCAGCTCCGGACTGCGCCACTCGCGCAGGGTGTCGCGCAGGAAGGCGGACCCGCGCCTGCGCGCCAGCATCACTCCAGCACCCCGTCACGGATGTGGGCCACACGGTCGCAGCGCTGTGCAAGCGCCGGATCGTGCGTGACCAGCACGAGCGCGGCGCGGTGTTCCCCAGTGTCGCCGTCGCTCCCGGATCCGGCCAGCCCGAACAGGAGGTTGATGATCCGGGCACCGGTCTCCGCGTCCAGGTTGCCGGTGGGCTCATCGGCGAACAGCACCGCAGGCCGGTCCACGATCGCACGCGCGATCGCAACACGCTGCTGTTCTCCGCCAGAGAGCTGGTGCGGATAGTGGTGGGCCCGAGCCTCCAGGCCAACCTGCTCCAGCGCGGTGTTCGCGCGTTTGGTGAGTCCGCGCCCGGAGACGCGGTCGTTGGCCGGGTTGAGCTCCAGCGGCAGCAGCACGTTCTCCAGGGCGGTGAGCGCAGGTAGCAGCTGGAAGGACTGGAACACGAATCCCACCCGTCCGGCACGGAGCGCGGCGCGCCCATCTTCGTCCATTGGCCCGATATCCTCACCGAGCAGTCGAACTTCTCCGGCGCTCGGGGCGTCCAGACCAGCGAGGAGTCCGAGCAGAGTCGACTTGCCGGAGCCGGAGGCGCCGAGGATTGCCAGGCTCTCTCCGGGCCCGACCGCGAGAGACACGCCGCGCAGGATCTCCAGGGCGCCGCCTGGTCCGTGGATCCGCTTTTCGAGGCCGGTGGCCTCCAGTACGGAGTTCGAGGATGCATCCATGTTTCGTTTCCTGATCACAATGGTTCTGGCGTTGCTATGGAGTGTTTCCGGCGCCGGTAATTCCCACGATATGCAGCGAATTCTCGTGTTCGGCGATTCGCTCAGTGCCGCGCACGGGATCGATGGTGACGCGGGCTGGGTCTCCCTGCTCGAGATGCGGCTCTCGCAGCGCGATCCACCCTGGGATGTCCGTAACGCCTCCGTCGGCGGCGAGACCACTGCGGGCGGACGCAGCCGGCTGTCGGACCTGCTGGATGACACCCGCCCGGATGTCCTGATCCTCCAGCTCGGCGGCAACGATGGCCTGCGCGGCCTTTCGCTCCGGGCGATGCGCGAGAACTTCGAGGCGATGCTCGACGCGGCGGACGCGGCCGGGGCCGAGGTGCTGCTGGTGGGGATCGAGATCCCTCCAAACTACGGGCCGGTCTACACCGACCGGTTCCGCTCGGTCTTCTCCGATCTCGCGGCGGAGCGAGACCTGGCCTTCATCCCCTTCCTGCTCGAGGGTGTCGCGCTGGAGCCCGGGATGATGCTCGACGATGGCATTCATCCCGGCGCGGAGGCGCAGCCCCGGATACTGGAAAACGTCTGGAGCGAACTCGAGCCCATGCTGGAACGCCTCGAGGAGGCAAGACCGGCCGCCTTGTAGGAGCGGCCTCTGGCCGCGATGGCCCCGGGCACCCCACGCAACGCCGAATCGCGGCTGGAAGCCGCTCCCACAACCACCCCCCGAACGCTGCATCGCGGCTGGAAGCCGCTCCCACAACCACCCCCCGAACGCCGGATCGCGGCTGGAAGCCGCTCCTACAACCATCCCCCGTGGGAGGGGTGGTCCCCTGGACGCTCCGGCGCCGGGGAATGTCGTCCAGAGGGCCGGTCTCCTACATCCTGGCGTGCTCAGGCGGCGGGGTTCCGGGGGCAGCGATCAGCCGCCGCAGCTCCACGAGGATCGTGTCCGGAAGCAGCGCGCGGAGTACCGGGTGGGCATCCGCCTCGATCTCGCTGAACACCGGCAGGGTGAG
>JAGTVE010000199.1 GCA_018224485.1 Thioalkalivibrio sp.
ACCAGTTCCAGTTCGAGGGTAGCTCGGGCGATAGCCTGAAGCTCTCCTGGACCGACAACAAGGGTGAAAGCGACAGCGTCGAGACCACCGTCGGCTGAGCCTTCCGGGGCATCAAGGCCAACAAGGCCGGGGCACGTCCCCGGCTTTTTTGTGCCTGCTTTTCCCGAGTGTCCCGGGGGAAGTAGAGTCAATACAGCTCGAGCAACCGTTGGCATTGGGTGGGTACGCTGCATTTGGTCTCGCCGACAGCGCGCCGGCGAGATCACGGTAGGGTGGGCCAAGCGCAGCGGGCCCACCAGCCAACAACCCGTCCGCCAGGAATCCAGGAGCACACCATGCCGCAACGGCCCAGGATCCCGACGCCGGTCCCAGCGACCGGGGCCATCGAACCGCTGGGCTCGGACACCCTTCCGCCCGACGGGCCCGGCGTGCGGCCCGCCTGTGCCTTCCAGCCGATCGAGCCGCTGTGGCGGCGGCTTCCCAAGCGGGACGACCGTGGCCGCCGGCTGGCCGACTTCATGATGCTGATCCCGGGGCTCAAGCGACGCAGCGACGTCGAGATCCGCCAGCGCCTGCAGGCGATCCACGAGGTCCTCGAGGGTTATGGCGAGGTCGTCGCCTTCGTCGAGATGAACCTGCGCATCAACACCCTCTGGGTGTCGGTCCAGGCGCAGCCCGGCCTTTGCCTGGAGATCCCCGCGGCCATCAAGTGCGCGGTACCGGAGGCCCTGCTGATCGGCCAGAGGGCCGACCCCTGAACCCGAAACCGCAGGGGAGCCCGGCGCCGTGGGAGCGGCTTCCAGCCGCGATTGCCTTGCCAACACCTGATCGCGGCTGGAAGCCGCTCCTACGGGGCGGCGGCTGGTTGTTGCCCGCCGGATCGCACGGAGGCTTGCCAAACTGGGTTTTTGCGATAGCATCAGGGTCATGAGAGCGCGCACCGCGGTCGTTCAACGCGACACACTGGAGACCCGGATCCGGGTCGAGCTGAATCTCGATGGCAGCGGGAGCGGCCGTTTTGTGACCGGCATCCCCTTCCTGGAGCACATGCTCGACCAGGTCGCCCGGCACGGCGTGGTCGATCTCGACATTCAGGCGGAGGGCGACCTGCAGATCGACGCGCACCACACCGTCGAGGACATCGGCATCACGATCGGCCAGGCGCTGGCCCAGGCGCTCGGGGACAAGAAGGGCATCCGCCGCTACGGGCATGCCTACGTGCCGCTGGACGAGGCGCTCTCGCGGGTGGTGATCGACTTCTCTGGGCGTCCGGGGCTCGAGATGCACGCCGATTTCCGGCGTTCGCACATCGGCCAGTTCGACGTCGACCTCTTCCACGAATTCTTCCAGGGGCTGGTCAACCATGCCAGTATGACGCTGCACATCGACAGCCTCCGGGGCAATAATGCCCACCATGTCGCCGAGACGATCTTCAAGGCCTTCGGGCGTGCGCTGCGGATGGCGGCAGAGCCGGATCCGCGCATGACCGAAGTCACGCCTTCCACCAAGGGCGCCCTGTAAGGGGAAGGAATCAGGGAGCGTTCCCGAATGCAAAGCGTCGCCGTAATCGACTACGGCATGGGCAACCTGCACTCTGTGGAGCGCGCGCTCCGCCACGAGGCGCCCCCCGACACGCAGGTGCTGCTGACCAGCGACCTCGCGCTGATCCGCGAGGCGGATCGGCTCGTCTTTCCCGGACAGGGGGCGGCGGCCGACGCGATGCGCGAGCTGCGCGCAATGGGGCTCGACCGGGTCCTGCCGGAACTGGCCACCACACGTCCCTTCCTGGGCATGTGCCTCGGCCAGCAGATCCTGCTCGACTGGAGCGCCGAAAACGGCGGCGTGGATCTCCTAGGCGTGATTCCCGGCACCGTGGAGCGTTTTCCGGAGGGCGCGATCGATGGCGACGGACGCCGGCTGAAGATTCCGCACATGGGCTGGAATGTCGTGCGCCAGGTCCAGGACCACCCGCTCTGGCATGGCCTGCCGGAGGAATCCTGGTTCTACTTCGTGCACAGCTACCGCGTGCTGGCGGCCCGGCCGGAGGATGTCGTCGGCGAGACCGACTATGGACAGCCCTTCGCCTCGGTGATCGCGCGCGACTCGATGTTCGCGATGCAGTGCCACCCCGAAAAGAGCGCCTCCGACGGGCTGCGCCTGCTGAACAACTTCCTGCGCTGGGACGGTCGCTGGTGATGCTGCCGGCAGCCGTTCCATCCACCCATCCCTCCTTCGCAAGCGGGAGAGGAAGATCTTCATCCTCGGGGATGGCGCAGGGCCCTGACGGTTGGTAACGGAGTCGATGATGCTGGTGATACCCGCAATTGATCTCAAGGAAGGCAAGTGCGTCCGGCTGCGCCAGGGGCGGATGGAGGACTCCACGGTCTTCGGCGACGATCCGGTGGCGATGGCCGGGCGCTGGGTGGATGCCGGCGCGGAACGGCTGCATATCGTCGATCTCGACGGGGCCTTCGCCGGCGTGCCCAAGAACAAGGAAGTGATCCACGCGATCGCCCAGGCCTATCCGGGCCTGTGCATCCAGGTCGGCGGCGGCATCCGCGACGACGACACCGTGCTGGCCT
>JAGTVE010000200.1 GCA_018224485.1 Thioalkalivibrio sp.
CATCTCATTGCGAGGAGCACAGCGTCGTGGCGACCCAGAAGGAATCGAACCTCGCCACTCGGTCCGGGTGGGTGCCCTCCCGTCGCCGCCCCGAGGGCTGTGAGCCCCACAGCCCGCCAACGCCGTGGGTGTACACCTTGTCAGCATATGCGCCCGTTGCCTATCGTGTCCTGAAAATCACCGCGACAGGGCCTTCCTCCCCGAGATGATGAGCAAGATCGGACTAGGCGCCACCGCGCTGCTCCTGGCGGGCATCGTCGCTGTGCTGTTCCTGCGCCCCGAGGTCACGGACCCGGATCAGCCCGCCGGACGGGTCGGCGACCGGGGCACGACCGGCGATCCCGCCGAACGGACGGGGGCGCTGGTCGATCAGATCGTGTTCACCCAGGAATCCGACGTCGGCAAGGTGACCGGACTGATCGAGAGCGGCACCCATCACCTCTTCGGCCAGGGGGTGAGCAACACCACGGTATTCCAGCGGCTGCGCGATTCCGAGCGCGCGACCTACGCCCTCGCCTACGGCTCGTCGATGGAACTGACGGTGAATCCGGCCGGCCCCCACCTGGCCACCGGCGAACTCAATCCCTTCCACGTCCGCGAGATCCGCGAGGCCCTGAACTGGCTGATCAACCGCCGCTACGTGGCGGAGGAACTCTACGGCGGGCTGGCAGTGCCGCGCTATCTGCCCCTGAATACCGTCTTTCCGGACTACGCGCGGCTCGCCGATGTCGCGCGGGCACTGGAACTGCGCTATCAGCACGACCCGGAGCGCGCGGCGCGCGTGATCGGCCGGGAGATGGAACGGCTCGGGGCCAGCCGCGAGGACGGCGAGTGGCATTACCAGGGCGAGCCGGTCCGGGTCAGCGTGCTAATCCGGACCGAGGACGCGCGCAAGCGGGTCGGCGACTACGTCGCCAACCTGGTGGAGGACCTGGGCTTCGAGGTCGAGCGGCTGTATCGCACCGCGGAGGAGGCCTCGCGCATCTGGATCGCGGGCGACCCGCACGCCGGACAGTGGCATCTCTACACCGGCGGCTGGGTATCAACGGTCATCAACCGCGATCTGGCCGAGAACTTCAGTTATTACTACACGCCCCGCGGGCGTCCGGAGCCGCTCTGGCAGATCTACACGCCCGATCCCGAGTTCGACGATATTGCCGACCGGCTGCAGCGCCGGGACTATGAGGACTGGGAGGAACGCCAGTCGCTGATGACGCGCGCACTCGAACTGGCCATGGCCGACTCGGTCCGCGTCTGGGTCGTCGATCAGCTCAACGTCTTTCCCCATTCCCGCGAGATCGAACTCGCGGCCGATCTCGCAGGCGGGATCTCCGGCTCGCGGCTTTGGCCCTACACGATCCGCTTCCGGGACCGCATCGGCGGCTCCGTCGTCTTCGCGGTACCGAGCCTGCTCACCGAGCCCTGGAACCCGGTCGCCGGCAGCAACTGGATCTTCGACACCATGATGATCCGCGCGCTGGCGGACATCGAGCTGGTGCCGGATCCGTTCACCGGTCTCTACTGGCCGCAGCGCATCGAGCATGCGGAGGTTACGGTACAGGAAGGGGCGCCGGTGATCCGCAGTCACGACTGGCTGACCCTCGAGACCACCCCGGAACTCGAGGTCCCCCCGGACACCTGGATCGACTGGGATGCCGGGGCTGCACGCTTCATCACCGTTGGGGAACGCCATCCCGAGGGCATCACCGCCAGGACCCGGACGCGTGTACAGTACGAGGCGGGGTATCTGGACCGCCACTGGCACGACGGCTCGCCGCTGTCGCTCGCGGACCTGGTGCTGCCGTGGATCCTGACCTTCGAGCGCGGTGACGAGGACAGCCCGCTCTTCGACGCCAGCCATGCACCAACCTTCGAGATCTTCCAACGCCACTTCCGCGGCTGGCGCATCGTCTCCCGGGACCCCCTTGTCATCGAAATCTACAGCGACCAGATCTACCCCGACGCGGAGACCATCGTGGCCGCCCGCACCCCGTCGGTCTCCCCGTGGCACGCCCTGGCCCTCGGCATCCGCGCGGAGGCCACCGGCGATCTCGCCTTCTCCTCGAACAAGGCGGACCGCATGGGGGTGAGCTGGATGAGTCTGGTCGCCGGCCCAAGCCTTGCGATCCTGGACCGGCATCGCGACGCCGCCCTCGCGGACGATTTCCTGCCGTTCCAGGAGACCCTCGGCGAGTTCGTCGAGCCGGGCGAGGTGACCCGGCGCTTCCGGGCACTCGCCGAATGGCGCGGCCAGCGCGGACACTACTGGGTCGGCGACGGGCCGTTCTACCTGCACTCCGTGCATCCGCTCGAGCGGGCCATCGTACTGCGCCGCTTCGAGGACTTCCCGGACCCGGCCGACAAGTGGCTGCGGTTCACCGAACCGGCGATCCCCGAAGTCGAGCTGGACGGGCCGATGGTGGTGACCTCCGGTGAATCGGCGGCATTCACGCTGCGCGTGACCTTCCAGGGCGAACCCTACCCCGACGACGCGATCGAGAGCGTGCAGTACCTGCTGTTCGACGGCAGCGGCGGCCTGGCGCGCAAGGGCACCCTGGCAGCCGCCGGGGACGCCACCTGGCGGCTGCGCCTCGACCCGGAGGACCTGGCGGCGCTCGGCAGCGGTGCGAACAGCCTCGAGATCGCGGTGATCTCGAACCTGGTCGCCCTCCCCTCCTTCGCCTCGCAGGTCTTCGCGACCGTGCCGGCAGCCGAAAGCCCCGGGCCATCGGGAGACGGCGCGTGACCGATCGGGACGGTGCGATCGCGCCCCCTGCACGCGGATTCCTGCGTGATCTGCGCCGTCTCGCCATCTTCACCACAAAGCGCCTGGCGGCGCTGTTCCTCACCGTGCTGGTCGGGGTCTACCTGACCATCCTGATCGCCAACATGGGTGGCAAGGTGGATGAACTGCGGATGGTGCAGATCCAGAGCACCATTGCGGAGCAGGTGCGCGCCGACCCCGCCTTCTTCGACCTCAGCCCACAGGAGCGCAACGAGCTGATCCAGCGGCAGGTGCAGCTCGAGGTGGAGCGCCTGCGCCTGGACCAGCCCTTCATCGTGCGCAGCGTGGATTACCTGCAACAGGCGATCCGGCTGGACCTGGGGCGGGCCGAGCACATGCACAGTGACCGGGGCGCCCGCGAGGTGTACTGGATCATCGTCGAGCGCCTGCCAGCAACGCTGCTGCTCTTCGGCACCGCGAACCTGCTGGTCTTCTTCGCCTCGGTCTTCATCGCGCTGGGGCTGTCGCGGCGCTATGGCAGCGCGCTCGACCGGACCGTCATCGCGCTGGCCCCGAGTTCGGCCGCACCCGGATGGTTCTACGGGATCTTCCTGATCCTGTTGTTCGCCTTCGTGATCCCGGTACTGCCGGCCGGCGGCATGGTGGACGTGCCGCCGCCGGAGGGCACGGTCGCCTACGCGGCCAGCCTGCTGCGGCACATGCTGCTACCGGTGACCGCGATGTTCATCTCGACGATCTTCATCTCGATCTACTCCTGGCGGACCTTCTTTCTCATCCACTCGAGCGAGGACTACGTCGAGATGGCCCGGGCCAAGGGCCTGCCATCGCGCCTGATCGAGCGCCGCTACGTGCTGCGGCCGACACTTTCGCCGATCATCACCAGCTTCGCGCTGATGCTGATCGGTCTTTGGAGTGGTGCGATCATCCTCGAACAGGTCTTCAATTGGCCGGGACTGGGCACGCTGCTGTTCCAGGCCATCGGACACCGGGACACGCCGGTGATCATCGGCACGGTGGTGATCTTCGCCTACCTGCTGGCGGTCACGGTCTTCGTGCTGGACATCCTCTACGCGCTGCTCGATCCGCGCGTACGGGTGGGGACCGGCTGATGCGGACACGGCGCACGCAACCGGGAGCGCGCGCATGAGACCTTTGTCCGAGGTCCTGCGCCGGATCGGCCATTACCCGTCGGCAGTGGTGGGGCTCGCAATCATCTTCGCCCTGGTCGGCACGGCCGTCTTCACCGTGGTGACCATCCCCTACGGCCAGGCGCTGGAACTGTGGCGCGGCGGCGAAGACTGGCGCATGCATCCGGTGAATGCGCGCCCGGCCTGGGTCGACCGGATCGCCGGGAACAACCTGCCGCAGACGATCATCGTCTCCAGCGACGACGCGGTGGTCGAGGAGGAACCCTTCGTCGGAGGCAACCGGCTGCGCATCCCACTGGAATTCGACTTTAATTACGGCGGCTTCCCCAGCGAACTCAACCTCTTTCTGACCTCGAGCCACGCGGAGCGCGAGCCCTTCGTGCGACTCACCTGGGAGACTCCGGACGGACGGGAACTGAACCTCGGGGGCCGCCGGCCCGCCCGCGAGGAGCGCGTGTCCATCTCGCAGGACTGGGAGCTGGAACGCCGGCTGGGACGCGTACCTCACGTCGGCCTGTTTGCGGACCCGGCGGATGACGGACCACCGGAGGTCCTGGGCGGGCGCTACCG
>JAGTVE010000201.1 GCA_018224485.1 Thioalkalivibrio sp.
AGGACCTGACACCGGACCTTGCCCGGGCCTTCGATCTCGAGGTCTCCCGGGGGGCGGTGATCACGCAGGTGGAAGCCCGATCGCCGGCCGAGCACGCTGGGCTGCGCGCGGGCGATGTCCTCGTCGGCCTGAACCGGAGGGAGGTGCGCAGCCTCGACGACCTGCGCAGCGCGGCGCAGGCCACACGGGGTAGCGCGCTGTTGCTGAACATCCAGCGCGGCAGCAGCGCCTTTTTTCTGATGTTGCAGTGACGCCAGGGCTAGCTCAGGCCCGACGCATCATGTCGAAGAACTCGGCGTTCGTTTTCGAGGACTGCATACGGCCCAGCAGGAATTCCATGGCCTCGGTGTCGTCCATGCCGTGCAGGAATTTGCGCAGGATCCAGAGCTTCTGCAGCTCGTCGGGATCGGTCAGGAGTTCCTCGCGGCGCGTACCGGAGCGGTTCACGTTGATCGCGGGGTAGACCCGCTTCTCGGCGATGCGGCGATCCAGGTGGATCTCCATGTTGCCGGTGCCCTTGAATTCCTCGTAGATCACCTCGTCCATCTTGGAGCCGGTGTCCACCAGCGCGGTCGCGAGGATGGTCAGGCTACCGCCCTCCTCGATGTTGCGCGCCGCGCCGAAGAAGCGCTTCGGGCGGTGCAGCGCGTTGGCATCGACGCCCCCGGTCAGTACCTTGCCCGAGCTCGGGACGACGGTGTTGTAGGCGCGTGCCAGACGGGTGATGGAATCGAGGAGGATCACCACGTCGCGCTTGTGTTCGACCAGGCGCTTGGCCTTCTCGATCACCATCTCGGCGACCTGCACGTGCCGGGTGGCGGGTTCGTCGAAGGTGCTTGAGACCACCTCTCCCTGCACCATCCGGGTCATCTCCGTGACTTCCTCGGGGCGCTCGTCGATCAGCAGCACGATCAGGTAGCAGTCCGGATGGTTGGTCGCGATGCTCTGGGCGATGTTCTGCAGCATCAGCGTCTTGCCGGCCTTCGGAGGCGAGACGATCAACCCGCGCTGACCCTTTCCGAAGGGTGCCACCATGTCGATCACGCGCGCGGTGATGTCCTCGGTGGAGCCGTTGCCGCGCTCCATGCGCATGCGCTCGTTCGGGTGCAGTGGCGTGAGATTCTCGAACAGCACCTTGTGCCGCGCGTTCTCCGGGGGCTCGAAGTTGATCTGCGAGACCTTGAGCAGCGCGAAATAACGCTCATTGTCCTTGGGTGGCCGGATCTTGCCGGAGATGGTGTCGCCGGTGCGCAGCCCGAAGCGCCGGATCTGGCTCGGCGAGACGTAGACGTCGTCCGGACCCGCCTGGTAGGAGCTGTCGGCCGCGCGCAGGAAACCGAAGCCGTCGGAGAGGATCTCCAGCACGCCGTCGCCGTAGATCGGTTCGCCGTTCTTCGCGTGCGCCTTCAACAGCGCAAAGATGATGTCCTGCTTGCGGGCCCGGGACATGTTCTCGATGCCCTGGGCCTCGGCGAATGTGACCAGGTCGGCAGCGGTCTTCTGCTTCAGTTCGGTGAGATTCATCGGGTAGTGTTCAAACGTGAGTAGATGCGGGATCGCGAGGCGACCGGGACGGTGGCCGGGGATTCTGGAGGGAGGCGGGAAGCGCCGGCGTGCGGCGCGTTACCGGACTATAGGCGAGGCCGTGACTTCAGGCAAGTATTGAAGCCGCGGAGGGAGGTACCGGGGATCTTCGCCTGATAGCGGGGTGCCCCGGGCAATGGTCAGAGATGCTGGTCGAGAAAGGCGGTCAGCTGGGATTTGCTCAGGGCGCCGACCTTGGTGGCCTCGACGTCCCCGTCCTTGAACAGCATCAGGGTCGGAATCCCCCGGATACCGTATTTCGGCGGCGTCGCCGGGTTCTCGTCGATGTTCAGCTTGGCGACCCTGAGTTTGCCGTCGTATTCGTCAGCGATTTCGTTGAGAATCGGCGCGATCATCTTGCAGGGACCGCACCATTCAGCCCAGTAGTCCACCAGTACCGGCCGATCGGATTTCAGGACGTCGGCCTCGAAACTGGCATCCGAGGTATAATGAATATTTTCGCTCACACCGGTTCCTCGTCGATTGACTGTGGGGCGCGGAAAGCGTGCCCTCCATCACCTGCTACTATCGGTCAATTTCGCGGGTGAGTTCAAGTTGAACGGGCGTCTGCGCCCATGGGAGTCCCATGACCGAGGCCGACAACTCCGGTATCCGCTTCGAAGATTTCGACCTTCCCGAACCCGTGCTGCAGGGCATACGTGACGCGGGCTTCGAATTCTGCACCCCGATCCAGGCCCTGACGCTGCCGATTGCGCTGGCCGGGCGGGATGTCGCGGGCCAGGCGCAGACCGGAACCGGCAAGACCGCAGCCTTCCTGCTGGCGGCCTTCCACCGTCTCCTGCGCAACCCGCAGGCCGAAGATCGGCGCGTGACCGACGTGCGGATGATGGTGCTGGCACCAACCCGCGAGCTGGCGATCCAGATTCACAAGGATGCGCTTCTGCTCGGCCGGCACACCGGTCTGACGTTCGCGCTCGCCTATGGCGGCACCGGCTACGAAGAGCAGCGCGACCAGCTCCGGGCGGGGGCAGACGTGCTGATCGGCACCCCGGGCCGCATCATCGACTACCACAAGCAGCATGTGTTCGGCCTGAAGCGCGTCGAGGTGGTGGTCCTCGACGAGGCCGACCGCATGTTCGACCTCGGCTTCATCAAGGACATCCGCTTCCTGCTGCGCCGCTGCGCCCCGCCGGCCCAGCGCCAGTCCATGCTGTTCTCCGCCACCCTGTCCTGGCGGGTGATGGAACTGGCCTACGAGCACATGAACAACCCAGACAAGGTCCAGGTGGAGGCCGAGACCGTCACCGCCGACAACATCCGCCAGGTGATCTACTACCCGGCGAACGAACAGAAGATACCGCTGCTGATCGGGCTTGCGCGCAAGATCGAGCCGCAACGCGCGATCGTGTTCGTGAACACCAAGCACTGGGCCGAGCGCGTCTGCGACTGGCTGAATGCGAACGGCCTGAAGGCCGCCCTGCTCTCGGGCGATGTACCGCAGAACAAGCGCACGCGCCTGCTGGCCCAGTTCGCCGATGGCCAGTACACCTTCCTGGTGGCAACCGACGTGGCGGCGCGCGGCCTGCACATCCCCGACGTGACCCACGTATTCAACTTCGACCTGCCGCAGTCGGGGGAGGATTACGTGCACCGCATCGGACGCACCGGCCGAGTCGGCGCCGAAGGCGACGCGATCAGTTTCGGCTGCGAGGATTCCGCCTTCTACCTGCCCGACATCGAGGCCTACCTGGGCCAGCGCATCCCCACCGAGATGCTCTACCCCGAGGACCTGCCCCGGGAGCTTCAGCGTCCGCCCCCCCGCGCGCGGCGCAAACCCGGCGACCGCCCACGGGGCGGGGAACGCCCGTCGGGCGGCGGACGCGGGCGTCGGCGCGCCCCGCGCAGGCCACCCCCCGGAAACACCTGAGACCCATGGAGTCCGGCGGCTCGCCGTCGGTGTCCTGAACGGGCCCCTTCCCCTGCAACGGGAACGGGCTCCCGCCTTCCGTCACATCGCCTGGCCCCATATCGCGTAAACGGGGTCCGAGGTCGCGAGGCGGCCGGCGTACGGATCCTCGGGCGGTCGCGGCAGGCCGCGCAGGGACCAGGTATTCAGCGCGCCGAAGTCTCCGGCCTCGAGAAAGAACTCCAGCGCCAGCCCCATGCGCTCGAACTCGTGCAGCTCCGCCCACGGCCCGATCGCCTTCGGTGGAAACCAGCGGTTCGAAAAGGTGATCACGAAGCGGCCGCCAGGTCGCAGGACACGCCGTACCTCGCGGAAGACCTCGACCGGCCTAACCAGGTATTCGACCGAGACAGTACAGATCACCGCGTCGAAGCGGGCATCGGGCCATGGCAGGCGCGGTTCGAGATTGAGGTCGTGCACCACACGTTCCCGAAGGATCGGGTTGGCGGCCAGCTCCTCTGCATTCATCCCCAGCCCCGCGACCCGCAACGCCGAGGCGGCCGGATCGAGATGAGAGGTCCAGCTGCTCATCAGGTCGAGCACATCGCCCGCCTCGGGCAGCAGGGCGCGGTAGAGGCGGGCGATCCGTGCACGCGTGGTGTCATCGATGTGCTGCACCATCCTGGGAGTCGCGTAGAAGTCCGCATCCGGCCCGTCATCGGCTCGGGCGAAGGAATCTCCCTGCCCAAAGTCCGTCCGCTGGCCGCGCCAGCGCGCCTGCATCCCCGGGCCGTTGGTCACCGCCGCGCGGCCCACGTTTGCCGGCGGCTCGACGGGCGGCGAGAGGTCCAGCAACCGCAGCTCCAGATCCACCGGGAGACCGGCCAGGGGATGGTTGAAGTCCACCGTGATCTCGCCGTCCGCAGCAATCGAGATGACGCGGAACGCCGTGGGCGTTCCGGGCGGCAGCCCCGGGGCGCCCTCGAGAAAGGGGCCGGGGTAGAAGCGGCCGGCCCGGGGTTCCACCCGGCTGCGCCCCTGCGTGCGCCGGAAGAAACCGCCGGGAACGGTCACCATCCGGGCCGCTTGCCAGTCCGGGAGGAGCTCGCCGGGGTCGAATGCCCTGGCCAGCCCGCCGGCACCATCCGCGGCAAGCAGGCCGCGCAAGGACGGCGGAAGTGCCTCGGGGTCCGGGCAGGACACTACCCGGCTGTCGAGGTGGGCGGCCTCCACGCTGTGCCAGCGCAGGCCGATCCCGAGCCCGCCTGTGGAACTGCTGCCGGAGGATCGGGGTGCCTTGCCGGCCAGGTCGTCGAACGGGTCGAAAAGCTGCATACCCCTCCCTTCTTCGGCTATTGAGGGAATCATCCACGCCTGGGCGCCAGCGTAGGCCCACAGCAGGCCGCACGCGATCTTCACCTCGAGGCATTTCAGGATATTGCTACGTGTATACGAAGCAAAAACCCCGGGGACAACCGCAGTTCATCAGCATTTGCTGATAAAAATCCCCCGCCCGTTTTGCCCCATCTTGTGCTACGTTACCGCCGCCTGTGGCTCTTGAACACGTCCGACCCCGGACGACCTGGCTACTACAAATGCGGCGGCCGCGCCGCCGAAACAGCAGATATCCACATTCCACATTCGGCAGGAGAAACAGCCCATGATGAAACCACACGGTGCGGATACCCTTAAGCCCCTCTTTGTCTACGATACCGAAAAACACCACGCCCTGATGCAGGAGGCGGAGACCCTCCCCTCCGTACTGATCAGCTCTGCCGCCGCCGGTAACGCGGTGATGATGGGTGGCGGCTACTTCACCCCCCTCACCGGTTTCATGAATGTCGCCGACGCGATGGGCTGCGCGAAGGAGATGCGTACCTCCAAGGGGCTCTTCTTCCCGGTCCCGGTGGTCAACCTGCTGCAAGATGCCGACGCGATCCGGGGCGCCGGGCGGATCGCCCTGCGTGATCCCAACATGGAGGGCCATCCGGTCATCGCGGTCCAGGACGTGGAGGCGATCGAGGAATTTACCCCCGAACAGATGGAGTTCATGACGCAGCAGGTCTATCGAACCACCGACCCCGAACACCCCGGTGTGGCGGCATTCAACAGCGTCGGCCGCATCTGCGTCTCCGGACCCATCCAGGTTCTGCACTTCTCCTACTTCCAGGACGACTTCCCCGACACCTTCCGGACCGCCGTCGAGATCCGCAACGAGATCACCGAGCGTGGCTGGAACAAGGTGGTCGCCTTCCAGACCCGCAATCCGATGCACCGCGCCCACGAGGAGCTGTGCCGCATGGCGCTGGAACAGCTCGAGGCCGACGGCGTGGTGATCCACATGCTGCTCGGCAAACTCAAGCCCGGTGACATCCCGGCACCCGTTCGGGACGCCGCCATTCGCAAGATGGCCGAAATCTACTTCCCCCCGAACACCGTGATGATCACCGGCTACGGCTTCGACATGCTGTACGCCGGACCCCGCGAAGCGGTGCTCCACGCGCTGTTCCGACAAAACATGGGGGCGACCCACTTCATTATCGGTCGCGATCACGCCGGGGTTGGTGACTACTACGGGGCCTTCGACGCTCAGACCATCTTCGACACCGAAGTGCCCCCCGACGCGCTCGAGATCGAGATCTTCCGTGCGGACCACACCGCCTACTCGAAGAAGCTCAACCGCGTCGTGATGATGCGGGATGTACCGGATCACACCAAGGAGGACTTCGTGCTCCTCTCCGGCACGAAGGTGCGCGAGATGCTGGGCCGCGGCGAACCGCCCCCGCCCGAGTTCTCCCGCATCGAGGTGGCCGAGATCCTGATGGACTACTACCGGAGCATCAACCCGAAATAGGGGGCGTTGAAGATCCCCCTCCGCCGCTTGCGAGGACAAATCCACCGGGAAGCGGATCTTGAACCGCCGGAGGCGGCCCGAAGGGCGGAGGGCAGGATGCCCGCACTGACGGTTGGGGTGGGGGCGCGGCGCTTGCCGCAGTCGTCACCCCCGGGCCCTTCTCCCGCAGGCGGGAGAAGGGAGGACTGCGTGACCCTCACGTTAGGGGAAGTTTGCCCACCAGTCAGTACGCCTTCGACAGTGCCGCCTGGATGTCGGCGAAGGTCCGGGCGACATCGAAGGTCTGCACCGGCAGGCCGAGCTGGCGGCCGATCTGCGTCGCCGAAAACATGCCGCGGATGCGATGCCTACCGGTTGCAGGATCCATCTCTCCAACCAGCGCGTGCTGGCGGCCCCAGTTCTTCAGGGTTGCGACGACATCGCCCACCTCGGCCCGCATCACCCGGGACATCTCCAGCAGGTCGATCCCGTCCACCGGCGCCATCAGGTCACGCACCTGCAAATCGTCGTAGCGCCCCCCGTGCTCGTGAACCATCTGGATCGGTCTCTCGCCCTGGGTGTCACGAGCGGTAATCAGGCCGATCACGTCCTCCTGGTCATCAACCACGAGTAGCAGGCGCACGCCCCGCTTGATCATCGCCTGGGTCGCCTCGGTCAACGTCGCCGTCGGCCCGATGGTCGCGACCGGCACCTTGCGGAAATCGGTCATCACGCACAGCGCGGAGGAAGAGACAGTGACCAGCGGCGGGGCCTCGGTAGGTTGCTGCAGCCGGGCCCCCGGCTGGGCCTTGTGCGATGGCAGGGGCTTGTGCGCGCTCTCACTCCTCATCTCGACTCCTTTTTTGTTATGTCCAGCAAACTTCCCAATTTAGGCCCCGATCGCGTCGCCGTCCAGGGTCGGATGGTGCACGTATGCTCGTGGGCAACCGAACTTTCACCGGAGGATAGACCATTGGGAACCGGAAACACGATCCCCGTTATCGCCGCGTCCAGGCAGTGGCACGGGCAACGACATGGCGGATCTGATCGGGCCCCGGGGCTGGGACGGCCAGGGGACGCAGAGCCGGTCGAGGCACGGTCTCTCGGCGCTGTGGGCGCCGCGCGTCTCGGCCCTGGGGGCGGCTTCAGACCTCGGTCTGCTCCACCTCGGGCGTCAGCCGGATCTCGAAGTTCATCGTGGCCAGATCACCCAGCGCCCACGTGGCCTCGGGAGCCCCGAGACCTGCCACGGTACCGGGATTCACGACCCAGGCCGATCCATGCTTCACGTGGGGCTGCTGCCGCACCTCGGGCTCGTGACTGTGCCCACAGCAGACCAGGTCGTAGTCGCCAGTGCAGGCCATCGCATGGGCGTAGTGCGGATAGTGCGTCACGAAGATGCGCCGGCCGCCCAGGGTAATGATCCCGTCGTGCCCGTAGTAGGTCAGCAGGCCGTTGGACTGGTGGGCGATGCGCGAGATCGCCACCGGATCCCCGAGGTTGTTGCCGTGTACCGCGTGAATCGGCAGACCGAGCTTCAGCGAGGCCTTGAGGGTGTTCCCGCCGATCAGATCGCCGCAGTGGATCACCGCCTCAGCACCCTCGGCGGCGCCCGCCTCGATGGCGCGCGCCAGCATCGGACCGCGGTCGTGGCTGTCTGAGACGATGCACACCTTCATGCCCCGGCCCTCCTGCCACCGCCCGACGCCGCGACGCCGGATGGGCCGGCGGGAGGTCGTCCGGCCTGATGCCGCGGTGAACGGGAGAGGTCGTGCCGCTCGTCTGAACTGAACTCGTGAGTGGGCTCGGCCATGTCGGGATTCCTTGGGTGCTTATGGGCGGATAAAAAATTTTGCCTTGTGGGACCAACGCAGTCACTGCATACTGGCGGGAGTATATAGTAATTTACTTATTAAACAAGGCGGTATTGATGATGACACAGACCCCGGCGCAGGAAGTCAAAAATACCACCTGTTACATGTGCGCGTGCCGCTGCGGGATCCGCGTGCATCTCCGCGATGGAGAGGTCCGGTACATCGACGGCAACCCCGACCACCCGATCAACAAGGGCGTGATCTGCGCCAAGGGGTCCTCGGGCATCATGAAGCAGTACTCCCCGGCGCGCCTCACCCGGCCGCTGCGCCGCAAGCAGGGCGCCGAGCGGGGCGCCGGTGACTTCGAACCGATCTCCTGGGAGGAGGCCTTCTCCATGCTGGAGGAACGCCTGGCCCACTTGCGCGAGACCGATCCGAAGAAGTTTGCGCTGTTCACCGGCCGCGACCAGATGCAGGCGCTGACCGGACTGTTCGCGAAACAGTTCGGGACCCCGAACTACGCGGCTCACGGTGGCTTCTGCTCGGTGAACATGGCCGCGGGGATGATCTACACGATCGGCGGTTCCTTCTGGGAATTCGGCGGGCCGGATCTCGAGCGCTCCAAGCTCTTCGTGATGATCGGCACCGCCGAGGACCACCACTCGAACCCGCTGAAGATCGCGATCTCGAAGTTCAAGCGCGAGGGCGGCCGCTTCATCTCGATCAACCCGGTGCGCACCGGCTACTCGGCGATCGCCGACGAATGGGTGCCGATCCGACCGGGCACTGACAGTGCCCTGCTGCTGGCCCTGATCCACGAGATCATTGCCAAGGGCCTGTACGACCGCGACTTCCTGGTGCGCTACAGCAACGGCGGCCAGCTGGTGAACGTGGACGAGGCGAATGACGAATTCGGCATGTTCCTCCGGGACGACGTCCCGGCGGCCGATGGCTGCTACGACCCACAGGACAAGCTCTGGTGGGACCGGCGCACCGACCGCGCGGTGCGCACCCACAACGCCGACGCCGACCCGTACCTGCTCGGAGAATTCCGGCTGGAGGACGGCACACCGGCGAAGCCCGCGTTCCAGTTGCTGAAGGAGCGGGTGGAGGAATACACCCCGGAATGGGCCTCCAGGATCACCGGCATCCCGGCAGACACCATCCGCCGCCTCGCGCACGAGATGGGTGTGACCGCGCGCGATCAGCGCATCGAGCTGCCGATCGCGTGGACCGACTCCTGGGGCGTGGAGCACGAGAGCGTGACCGGCAACCCGGTCTCCTTCCACGCGATGCGCGGCCTCGCGGCCCACTCCAACGGCTTTCACAGCATCCGCGCGCTGGCGATCCTGATGTCGCTCCTCGGCACCATCGACCGCCCCGGCGGCTTTCGCCACAAGGCGCCCTTCCCGCGCCCGATCCCGCCCTGCGCGCGCACACCGAAGGGCCCCGAGGGGGTCCAGCCCGGGAAGCCGCTGGACGGAATGGTGCTCGGCTGGCCAGCCGAGCCCGACGACCTCTTCGTCGACGATCAGGGCGGGCCGGTGCGCATCGACAAGGCCTTCTCCTGGGAATACCCGCTCGCGGTGCACGGCATGATGCACAACGTGATCACCAACGCGTGGCGCGGCGACCCCTACAAGATCGACACCCTGCTGATCTTCATGGCCAACATGGCCTGGAACTCGACGATGAACACGGTCGAGGTCCGGAAGATGCTGAACGACAAGGACGAGAACGGCGAATACAGGATCCCCTTCCTGGTTGTCGCCGACGCCTTCCAGTCCGAGATGACGGCCTTCGCGGACCTGGTGCTGCCCGATACCACCTACCTGGAGCGGCACGACGCGATGTCGATGCTCGACCGCCCGATCTCGGAATTCGACGGCCCGGCGGACTCGGTGCGCATCCCCGTGGTGCCGCCGAAGGGCGAGTGCAAGCCCTTCCAGGAGGTGCTGATCGAGCTCGGGTCGCGGCTGAAGCTGCCGGCCTTCACGACGCCAGAGGGCACGCGCAAGTACCGCGACTACCCGGACTTCGTCGTGAATTACGAGACCGAGCCGGGCTCCGGCATCGGGTTCCTTGCCGGCTGGCGCGGCAAGGGCGGCGAGAAGGCCCTGCGCGGCGAGCCCAACCCCAACCAGTGGGAGATGTACGCGAAGAACAACTGCGTGTACCACCACGAGCTGCCCAAGAGCTACCAGTACATGCGCAATTGGAACAAGGGCTACCTCGAGTGGTCCCAGCGCAACCGCATCACCCGCTACGCCGAACCCATCCTGATCCACCTCTACTCCGAGGTGCTGATGAAGTTCCGCGCCGCGGCGCAGGGCAAGGGAACCTCCCGCCGGCCGCCAGCCCACCTCGCCGAGCGCGTCGCGACCTATTTCGATCCGCTGCCCTTCCACTACGACCCGCTGGAGTGCCAGGCCACGGACAAGCACACCTACCCGCTCGCCGCGATCACGCAGCGACCGATGGCGATGTACCACTCCTGGGACTCCCAGAATGCCTGGCTGCGGCAGATCCACACGCACAACGTGCTGTTCGTGAACCCGATCACCGCGAAGAACGCGGGCATCGAGGACGATGACTGGATCTGGGTCGAGAGCCAGTGGGGCAAGGTGCGCTGCATGGCCAAGTATTCGGAGGCCGTGGAACCGGGCACGGTGTGGACCTGGAACGCGATCGGCAAGGCGGCCGGCGCCTGGAACCTGTCGCCGAAGTCCAACGAGGCGCGCAAGGGCTTCCTGCTGAACCACCTGATCTCCGAGGAGCTGCCAGGCGACCAGGGGCGCATCTCGAACTCCGACCCGGTGACCGGCCAGGCGTCCTGGTACGACGTACGGGTGCGCATCTACAAGGCCGAGGCCGACGAGCCGAAGATCACGTCACCGCAGTTCGACACCGTGAAACCCTTCCCGGGCCAGCCGAAGCGTTCGCGGATCCTGAACTTCTTCGCTGCCAAAGGAGGCAAGTAATGACCCAGCTCGCTTTGGTCATCGACCTGAACGTCTGCGTCGGCTGCCATGCCTGCGTGACCAGCTGCAAGGAGTGGAACACCTCCGGCGAGGCCGGCCCGCTGGTCGACCTGCGTCCCTACGATGCGGATCCCACCGGGACCTTCTTCAACCGGGTGCAGACCTTCGAGGTCGGGGAATACCCGAACACCGAGACCGTGCACTTCCCGAAGTCCTGCCTGCACTGCGAGGAACCGCCCTGCGTGCCGGTCTGCCCCACCGGGGCCTCCTACAAGCGCGAGGAGGACGGCATCGTGCTGGTGGACTACGACAAGTGCATCGGCTGCAAATACTGCTCGTGGGCCTGCCCCTACGGTGTGCGCGAGGTCGATGCCAAGCGCAAGGTAATGACGAAGTGCACGCTCTGCGTGGATCGCATCTACGACGACGAACTCCCCGAGTGGGATCGCAAGCCCGCCTGCGTGCGCGCCTGCCCGACCAACGCGCGCCTGTTCGGGGACGTCCACGATCCCGACTCCGAGGTGTCGACGGCCATCCGCGAAAACGGCGGCTACCAGTTGATGCCGGAGTGGGGCACCAAGCCGGCCAACCACTACCTGCCGCGGCACAAGACGCGCATCACCGTGCGCGAGGACGAACTCGAGCGCAGCGACAACCCGCTCAGGATCGACAGCAAACTGCCCAAGCCGGACCGCGACGAGCCATCGCTCGACGACGTCACCAGCTGGTAACCAGGGAAGAATTCATCATGCATCCTGCCTTCTCCGTGATCTTCCTCACCACCCTGATCGGCGCCGGTCAGGGCCTGTTCATCGCCTTGTTCCTGGTCGAGTCCCTGGGACTCCTTGGCATGGCGCCGATACAGGACGGGAACTTCTTTGCGCTCGGCACACTGGCCTCCCTGATCCTGCTTGGGCTCGGTCTGATCGCGTCCTTCTTCCACCTCGGCCGCCCGGAGCGGGCCTGGCGCACCGCGACCAAGTGGCGCACCTCATGGCTCTCGCGGGAGGTCATCGTGCTGCCGGCCTTCATGGGCGTGGTCTTCCTGTACGGCCTCGCGCACTGGCTGAACTTCAATCCGACGCTGTTCACACTGCCCGGTGACCGCGCAGTGCTGGCGACAGTGGCCCTTGGCGCCGCGGGCACGGTGCTGGCGGTGGCGCTCTTCGTGAGTACCGCGATGATCTACGCGGCCGTGAAGTTCCTGCAGGAATGGCACTCACCGCTGACCGTGGTGAACTACACCGTGCTCGGCGCCGCCTCCGGCTTCACGCTCGCGACCGCCTATGCCGCGTGGTCCGGAGCGCAGCTTGTGCACGTGCTGGCGTCGACCGCGATCGCGCTGACCCTGCTCGGACTGGTCACGCGGATCGCCTCGCTGATCCGCAACGCGAGGATCAAGCCGAAGTCGA
The DNA here is from genome assembly GCA_018224485.1 of Thioalkalivibrio sp. Taxonomy (GTDB): domain Bacteria; phylum Pseudomonadota; class Gammaproteobacteria; order Ectothiorhodospirales; family Ectothiorhodospiraceae; genus Thioalkalivibrio. Next base: position 12,492 of record JAGTVE010000201.1, read on the forward strand.
CGCTGCAGACCGCGATCGGGGTCAAGCACCCCCGCATCGTGCAGAAGTCGCAGGGTTTCATGGGCGGGTCCTTCAACACCCGCGAGTTCTTCCACCACAAGTCGGACGGTTTCATCCGCACGGTGAAGTGGGTCTTCCTGATCGCCGCCTTCGGGATCCCGACAGGCCTGCTGGCGCTGAGCCTGGTGATGACGGTCGACCCGACCAACGTGCTGATCGCTGCGGCCCTGATCCAGTACCTCGGACTAATCGCCGAACGCTGGTTCTTCTTTGCCCAGGCGAATCACCCGCAGAACCTCTACTACCAGTCGGTCGCCTGAGGGGGGCACCCCCGTCACGCGTGGGAGCGGCACGCGTGGGAGCGGCTTCCAGCCGCGATGCCCG
>JAGTVE010000202.1 GCA_018224485.1 Thioalkalivibrio sp.
AGGCCCCTGTCGAGCATGAGCCCGACCTTCGTGGAGACCGAGGACCGGATTGCGGTGCTTGGAACACCCGGAGGCAGCCGCATCATCACCATGGTGTTGCAGGGCATCCTGGCCATCCTCGACGGTGTCGACGCCGACGAGGTGGTACGGGCCCGCCGTTTCCACCACCAGTACCTGCCGGACCGGATCGAGTATGAGACCGCCGCGCTGGACCTCAGGGTGCAGCTCGAACTCGCGCGTCGCGGCCACACGCTGTCGCCGCAGCTAAGCCCCTTCGGCGACATGCAGGCGATCATCTGGGACCGCGCCAACGACCACCTCGAGGCCGCATCCGATCCGCGCGGCAACGGATCCGCGGCCGTGTTCCCGCCCCAGCCCGCGCCCTGAGCCGTCCGGTGAGCTGGGCACTGTAGGGTCGGCCAAGCGCAGCGGGCCCATCATTGCGGCCCGCAAAAAAAAGACGGCCCCGAAGGGCCGCCTATCGCGTCCGGCTGCGTCCGGGCTCAGAAGGCGCCGGTCACACCCGCCTCGACGATCTCGTAGATGTTGTCACGCACGCGCTTGGCCATCGGCTCCAGGTCGGCGGGCAGGTCGACCGCGTGCAGCATCATGTCCATGTTCATCGTGGTGATCCAGCCACGCCCCTCGTCGTCCTCGACCACGGCGATGCGGCAGGGCAGGAAGCCCGAGAAGATCACGTCGAACTCGACCATCTCCTTGGCGATCAGCGCGTCGCAGAAGGCCAGGATGCGTATGTAGTTCGACTCTTGGCCCATCGCCTTCACCTGCTCGGACAGCGGCAGATCGGAGACCATCTGGAAATTCAGCAGGTTGGCACGCAGCTTCATCGATTCCACCGCGTCCTCGACCGACACGCCATCCTCGATCTGCCACATCTCCATGCTTTGCTGAACCATTTCCTGCATCGTCTCGCGGTCCATCTCCATCTCCGTCTCCGCGAAGGAGGCAGGGGCGGCGGCGATCATGCCGAGGGCGAGCAGCAGCGTTACCAGCATTTTCTTCATCAGGGATATCCTCCAGTGAGTGTGTGCTTCAGCACGAGCGACAGTCTATCAGACGCTTCAGACCCGTCCGGTTATTCCCCCCACGGGTAATCCGGCGACCTCACAGGTCCAGCAGCATCCGGCCCGGGTCCTCCAGCGACTCCTTCACCGACACCAGGAACCGTACCGCGTCCGCCCCATCGATCAGGCGGTGGTCGTAGGACAGGGCCACGTACATCATCGGCCGGATCACGACCTCGCCGTTGCGCGCCACCGGGCGTTCCTGGGTCGCGTGCATGCCGAGGATCGCGCTCTGCGGCGGATTCAGGATCGGCGTGGACAGCAGGGAACCGAAGACCCCGCCATTGGTGATGGTGAAGGTCCCGCCGCGGAGGTCGTCGAGGTCCAGGCGGCCGTCGCGGGCGCGTTCGGCAAACTCGCGGATCCGCCCCTCGATCGCGGCCAGCGACAGCTGTCCGGCATCGCGCAGCACCGGGACCACCAGGCCCCGGGGGGAGGACACCGCGATGCCGATGTCGGCATGGTGGTGGTAGACGATCTCGTTGCCGTCGAGCGCCGCGTTGATCACCGGGAAACGCCGCAGCGCCAGGACGCAGGCGGTGACGAAGAAGCCCATGAAGCCGAGCCGCACCCCGTGCCGTTCCTGGAACGCGTCCTTGTGCCGCGCGCGCAGCGCCATCACCTCGGAGAGGTCGACCTCGTTGAAGGTGGTGAGCATCGCCGTGCTCTGCTTCGCGTGCAGCAGGCGTTCGGCGATGCGCGCCCGCAGCCGGGACATGGACACCCGTTCCTCGCCGCGCGTGCCGGAAGGCGTAGGCGCCTGCGCGGAGGGCCGCGGCCGCGGCGGCTCGGGTGGGGTGGGCGGAGCGCTGGCGGGCGCCGGTTCAGGTTCGGCGGTGATTGGCGGCTTCTCGGTGGGGGCACTGGCCGCTGCCCTGTCGGAGGCTGCCGGTTCTTCGGGCTCTGCAGCGGCAGGCTCGGCCGGTTTCGCCTCGCGCTCGGACAGGAAGCGCTCGACGTCCTCCTTCAGCACCCTGCCGTTCTGCCCGCTGCCCGCGATCTCCGCGGCGTCCAGGTCATGCTCCGCGAGCAGGCGGCGTACCGCCGGGCTCGGGGTCGGCGGCGCGGCGCCTTCGGGCGGCGACTCGTCTTCAGTCGCTGCCGGGCCCCGGGCCGTTTCCGGCTCCGCGGCCGGGGCCGGTTTCTCCGGTGCGGTCTCGGCGGGCGCCCCGGCAGAGATGTAGCCCAGCACCGCGTCCGCCTCGACCACGGCCCCTTCCTCGACGGTATATTCGTCGAGGACGCCATTGGTCGGCGCCGGCACCTCGAGCACCACCTTGTCGGTCTCGAGCTCGGCCAGCAGGTCGTCCCGCCGGACCCGTTCGCCGGGCTGCTTGTGCAGGGCGACGACGGTTGCGTCGGCGACCGATTCCGGCAGCTCGGGGACCCGCAGGACGGTGCGTTCTTCGGACATCGGCGATTCCTTGCGCGTGCGCGGTTTACAGGGTTGGGCGCGGCGTGTCGCGGGCCGTGATTGGGCCGAAGCCGCGCCGGATGAGCTCTTCCTGCTGGGCCTTGTGCACCTCGGGGTAACCCACCGCGGGAGCGGCGGCCGGCGGGCGCGCGACTGCGTGCAGGGCCTGTCCGCGGACCTCGAGCAATGCATTCAGGCGGGGCTGGACGAAGCCTAGATAACCCTGATTCTCCGGCTCGTCCTGCACCCACACGAACTCGGTGGCCTGGTCATAGCGTCCCAGGAGCCGCTTGATCTCCGCCTCGGGGAAGGGGTAGCACTGTTCCAGCCGCAGGATCGCGGTGTCGCCGCGATCGTTTTCGCGCTTTGCACTGAGCAGGTCGTAGTAGAGGCGGCCCGCGGTCATCATCACCCGTCGCACCGAGGCCGGCTCCGGTGCGTCGATGTCGTCGATCACGTTCTGGAACTGCCCCTTCGCCAGCTCGCCGAGATCGCTGACCGCAAGCTTGTGGCGCAGCAGGCTCTTCGGTGTCATCACGACCAGCGGCTTGCGGTACGGCCGCAGCATCTGCCGGCGCAGCAGGTGGAAGATCTGGGCCGGCGTGGTCGGCACACAGACCTGCATGTTCTCCTGCGCACAGAGCTGGAGAAAGCGCTCCGGGCGCGCGGAGGAGTGTTCCGGGCCCTGGCCCTCGTAGCCATGCGGCAGCAGGAGCACCAGGCCGCAGAGACGGTCCCACTTCTGCTCGCCGGAGCTGATGAACTGGTCGATCACGACCTGTGCGCCGTTCGCGAAGTCGCCGAACTGCGCCTCCCAGAGCACCAGCGCGTTTGGAAACGCGGTCGCATAGCCGTACTCGAAGGCGAGTACCGCCTCTTCCGACAGCAGGGAGTCGATCACCAGGAAGCGCGGGTTCTCCGGGTCCAGACGGCGCAGCGGTACGCAGGCCTCGCCCGTTTCCTGGTTGTGCAGTACCGCGTGGCGGTGGAAGAAGGTGCCACGCCCGGAGTCCTGGCCGGACAGGCGGATGCGATAACCGTCCTGTATCAGGGTTGCATAGGCGAGGGTCTCGGCGGTGCCCCAGTCCAGCGCCTGTTCGCCGCTGGCCATCGACCTGCGCGCCTCCAGGATCCGCCGCACGCGCGGATGCACGCCGAAGGCCTCGGGCAGGTCGTTCAGGCGTTCCAGCAGGCTGCCGAGGTCGCCCCGGGGGACCCCGGTGGGGACATCCTGGTCCCAGGACTGGTTGGTGAAGTCGGCCCAGTCGGTCCGGTCGTGGCCATTGATCACGTCGCGCGGCAGGAGGCCCGGCACCACCGACTCACCAGCATCCAGCGAATCCCGGTAGCGCTCCTGCATCCGTTCCACGGCCTCCTGGTCGAGCACGCCATCCTCGACCAGCTGGGCCGCGTAGCGCTGGCGCGTGGTCGGCAGGCCGCGGATGATCTGGTACATCATCGGCTGGGTCGCAGAGGGCTCGTCGGCCTCGTTGTGCCCCTGGCGGCGATAGCAGACCAGGTCGATCACCACGTCCTTGCCGAAGCGCATCCGGTAATCCAGCGCCACCTGGGTCACGAAGACCACCGACTCGGGGTCGTCGCCGTTCACGTGCAGGATCGGCGCGCTGACCATCTTCGCCGCGTCGGTCGCGTAATGCGTCGACCGGGAGTCCTTCAGCGTGCTGGTGGTGAAGCCGATCTGGTTGTTCACCACGATGTGCACGGTGCCCTTGGTGGAGAAGCCGCGGGTCTGCGACATGTTCAGGGTCTCCATCACCACGCCCTGCCCCGCGAAGGAGGCATCGCCATGGATCACCACCGGCATCACCTTCTCGCCGGATCTGTCGCGCAGCCGCACCTGCCGGGCCCGCACCGAGCCCTCGACCACCGGCGATACGATCTCCAGGTGCGACGGGTTGAAGGCCAGTGCGAGGCGCAGCGGCCCCCCCTGGGTCTGGATGCTGGCCGAGTAGCCGAGGTGGTACTTCACGTCACCGGTGCCGCGGTTGCGGCTGTGGCGGCCCTCGAACTCGTCGGCCAGTTCGCGCGGCGACTTGCCGAAGATGTTCACCTGCACGTTCAGGCGGCCGCGGTGGGCCATGCCGACGACGATCTCCTTCAGCCCGCGCGCGCCGCCGCGCTGCACCAGCGCATTCAGCAGCGGGATCAGGCTCTCGGCCCCCTCCAGCGAGAAGCGCTTCTGCCCGACGTAGCGGTTGTGCAGGTAGCGCTCCAGGCCTTCGGCGGCGGTCAGGCGCTCGAGGATTGCCTCCCGGGTCGCGTGATCGAAGCCAAAGTGACCGCGTGTGGACTCCAGTCGCTGCTGCAGCCAGCGCTTCTCGGCGGTGGAGACCAGGTGCATGAATTCGGCGCCGATCAGGGCGCAGTAGGTGTCCTTCAGGATCGACTCGATCTCGTCCAGCCGCGCCGGGTTCGGGCCGTGCAGCGAGCCGGGGTCGAAGGCCTGGTCGGGATCGACGTCGTCGAGGTTGTGGTAGGCGCGGGTCAGCTCGGGTGGTGGCTCCGGGTCCACGCGGCCCAGC
>JAGTVE010000203.1 GCA_018224485.1 Thioalkalivibrio sp.
CTCGATGCCCTCGCCCAGGGCAACCCTGAGCCAGCCCGATACGGAGTTCTCGGCACTTGCGCGCAGCACCTCCTGATACGGGTTGGGCTGTGCTTCCGCCTCTTCACCGCCACCGGGACGCAACACCATCTCCACGCCGTCGAGGATCATCCGCTTCAGCTCCTCATCGCTTCCGGTGACCAATTCCGCCATCCTCCGCGCCGGCACCCCGTCGGCGAGCAGCCGCCGCACCAGCAGCGCCTGGAGGAAGTGGCGTAGGCCATAGACCACCCGCCGGCCCACGCGCCGACCCGGTTCGATGCAGCTGAGCGTCGTGTAGTGTCGGAAGGTCCGCGCCACCAGGACCGGACTGACGCGCGAGTCCGCCATCTTCCCGGCCGGGAACAGCTTCGAGGCCACCCGGTTCACGCGGGTCAGCAGCTCGTCGAGCGGGACGCCGTCGCCCCAGTCCTTCGCAGAGGCCCGCTCGAACTGGCTGACGGCGGCCGCAGGTAGGCGTGGAGCAGGTAGGCGTGGAGCAGGTAGGCGTGGAGCAGGTAGGCGAGGTGTAGGCGTAGGGCGGCTCATGTAGATCTATTTGCAACTTATCATGCGTGTGATGCAATACTTATTGCTTTTCTTTATAGTCCGGGTTATCAAAGGTTTGTCCCCGGGGAATCCGTTTGTCCCCGGGGGAATCCAATTCCAATCGCACGACCAGCCATGACCGCAAAAGAATCCGACCACCTCCGCCAGCTTCTCACCACCTTCGACGCTCGTTCCCTCGGCGAGGGCGATGAAGTCGCGGGGGCCAACACCCTCGCCGCCATGGCGTGCGTGCTCGCCGACCTCGCACCCACCGACGACACGATCCGCACCCGGGACGGCAAGCCCGCCCGCGTCGGCGTCAACCTGCTGGTCACCGGTCCCGCCAGCGCCGGACTCGTCGTGGACGAGGTGCTGCTGGAAGTCGGACGCCGGCAGCGCAACCTATGGCACCATCTCGTTCGCTACGCCGAGTGCATCGAACAGCAGCGGCGGAAGCCGGGAGCTTCCCTGCCGCCCACGGACCCGAAGGCCGGTTCTTCCGAGAACCGTGTCGCCGAGACCCAGTATGAGCTGGAGCCGCCCGAGAACACCCGGCCCGAAAGCTGGGGGAAGATCTTCAACAAGCCCCTTGAGGAAGACGTGGCCGCCCTGTGTGCCCGGCCGAAGTTTCTGCTGAGCCTGACGAGGCCCGGGGACCTCGATGTCCAGTTGCGTGGCCTTCGCCCGGGACACACGCTGGTGCATGCCGGATGCACCCGGCCGAAGGATCTGTCGGCACTGGCCGAGTCGGGGGCCGCGCTGATTGAGGGGCGCTACACGCTCGGCAACGGCTGCGAGACGGCCCGCGGCCACTTTCTCATCACCGACCCGCTGCAGGTGCTCGCCAAGGCCGCCAAGGACCCCGACGACGACACCGCGTGGCTCGGGCATTTCCTGTGGCTCTGCGATGGCAAGGCAGGCCCCTGCGCACCGAGTGGCGGGAGCGCCAACGATGGGCCCGAGATGATCACCACGCGCTTTTGCATGGCCCTCGACAACGTCCTCGCCCGGCGGATGAACGTCCCGGTGGAGGAGTTCATCCCGCTCTCGCTGGACACCCGCGAGGCCAAGGTCCGCTTCCGGGAGTTTCTCGACGACATGGAATCCCGGCTGCCAGGCATCTCGTTGGCGGCCAAGAACCTGATCGACACGCTCGCCTTCGGCCTCGGCCGCATGGCGGCCATCGCCCGGCTCGATCCCCGTTCCTACGACGCGGCCTCACCTTTCAATAAGGTACCGGTGGAAGGACTGGAAAAACGCCTGCCCCTTTCCGTCGCCGGCATCGAGGCGCTGGCGCGCTTCCTCGTGCACCGCATGGCCAACGCCCGGATGGTGATGATCCACGCCGGGGCGGTCGAGCAGCGGCAGTCGCAGATCCGGCGGATCTTCCGCAAGCTGCAGCAGGGCCCCGTCGAGTCGCGGAAGCTCTACCGCAACCTCGGTCTGACGGCCGCCGATTGCGACGAATCCCTGCACTGGATGGAGCGGGCCGGCCTCATCTGGCAAATGAATCGCAAGTGGGCGCTGGAGGACGGTGCCGTCCTGCGGTTCGAGGACCACTCGATTCCCCTCTTGGAAATCTGAACCTATCGACAACCATGTTCGACGAGAACGACAACCCGAGGCCGGACCTGCCGCTCTCGAATTGGGACGGTCTGGACAAGCTCGGCGAGCCTGCCCTGCCGGTGCTGGCCAAGTTCGTGCACGAATGCTCGCAGGATCCGAACGAGCGGACGCTTGCCGTGACCGTGCTGGTCACCACCATGTGCCAGCTGACCGGGAGGCGGATGATGCCCCGGGTGCCTTCCATGATCGTGATCAACGCGCGGGACTTGGTGCCCGACCCCATCGATCTCCTCGCCGGGTTCCTCGTCCCGGAGCCCTCCGCGCCCGAGTCGGGACTCTGCCGGCACCCGGGCTTTCTCGGAGGTGCCGCCAAGCATGCCCCATGGGCGATGGCACAGGCCATCGAGAAGAAGAACAAGCTGGGCGGAGTCGTCCCGCTGAACGCCGACACCCACCAGGGGTGGGAAGACCGGTTCTTTGCCGCTCAGGCCGCCGGCTTCGGCTCCGGACCGGGCCGTGGGTATGCAGAGGCGTGGCACGATACCTTCGGGCTCATGACCGCTCGGGGGAACGAGCTGATCCTGCGAATCGATTCGCCCGAGGACCGGTTGCACTTTTGCAGGGATGTCGTCAAAGGCGCGCGCCGGCTGCGCGAGCCGCTCGGCTACGGCCCGGACCTGACCTTGGTGCCCAAGCACATCTGCGTGTCCGGGTCGCTGCCGGCTTGGGACTGGAACGCCGCCCTGGCTACAAAGCTCGTCGAACTCGGGCAGCCCCTGCTGATGCTTCCCAGCCTGGCGAAGTCCGCCCCGGTGATCGCCAACGATACCATACTCAAGGTCATCGCCCACTGCATACCGCTATACTATTCAGACCCCGTGGAAGAGCCGGCGAACCTCATTCAGGACTCGTGGTTCGGCCGCTATGAAGGCGAGCTGCGGTCCCGGCTCCGCCACCTGCCCGCCACCTACGAATACGCGATGCAGAAGCTGGCACGGCAGTTGTTACCGGCCTGCCTCCGCATCGCCAACTGGTGTGGGACCCACTCCGGCTCAAGCACGGAGGAAATCTGGGCCATGACCCGGGACCTCTGTGGACATTCACTGCGCGGACTGGTGATCGGCGTGGCCGGACTGGCGTGGCACGGGCTCGGATTCGAAGCGGGCTGTCCCCATGCGACAGTTGTCCGGGTGCTGGAATACCTTCGGGCGAGGAAGCCAATGACGAAGAGCGACCTGCTTCGCGGCACCCACATCGAGATGCGGGAGCGCGACAGGTTGCTGGAGCAACTCGAAGCCGAGAACTTGGTCCGAATCGACGGCAAGATGGTCGCGGCACTCAGCTACCCGGAGTTTGTCGAAGCGCTCTATTCGCGGAAAGCGTTCCCGCATCCCGTGAACCACTGGGCTCGGCTGCCTGGGAAGGATCAGTCGGC
>JAGTVE010000204.1 GCA_018224485.1 Thioalkalivibrio sp.
CCACTCCAGCCGCGATTCCCCTCACCCAAGACCATCGCGGCTGCAAGCCGCTCCTACTCCAGTCGCGATCCAGCACGGCGCCTTGGTCGCCGAGAGGGTTTGCCTCCAACGGGGCATGGGGTGCCGTGTGGGAGCGTGCCTCGCACGCGAATGGGCGTCGGATTGACCCCCCGCCACCGACACCCGATTCAACGCGTTGAAAACTCCCCCGGCGCCGGGTCCGGCACCGGCTCGGAGGCACAATCGGCCGAATCGACCCGTGCCCCGGGTGGGCCGTCCCTCAGCCACGACTGCAGTTCCCCCAGCGCTGCGGGCGACCCCACCGCCAGCACCTCGACACTGCCGTCCTCGAGATTGCGGGCGTGACCCACGAGCCCGAGCGAGCGAGCCTGCCGCTGCGTCGAGGCGCGGAAGAAGACCCCCTGCACACGTCCGGTTACCCTGCAGCGCAGGGCCTCGGTACCATGGTCGCTGCCGTTCATGCTGACCCCCTCGGAGACGATGATGAGTGAATCACCCCGTATGTATCACAACCCGCGCTGCAGCAAGTCCCGTGCCGCGCTGGCACTGCTGCGCGAGCGGGGCATCGAGCCGGAGATCGTGGAGTACCTGAAGACGCCGCCGGACCGGGCAACGCTTCGGGACCTGATCGCCAGGCTGGGCGTCAGTCCGCGGACGCTGCTGCGCACCCATGAGGACGCGTACCGGGAACTCGGCCTGTCCGACCCGGAACTGCCGGATGAACGGATCATCCAGGCGATGGTCGATCACCCGAGGCTGATCGAGCGTCCAATCGTGATCCAGGGCGGACAGGCCCGGATCGGGCGCCCCCCGGAACGCGTACTGGAGATTGTCTAGATGACCGAGATCCTCGTGCTGTATTACAGCCGCTACGGCGCAACCGCCCAGCTCGCGCGCCACATCGCCACCGGCGTGGAAAAGGCCGGGGCGATCGCCCGGGTCCGCACCGTGGCGCCCGTCACCACCAACCTGGGCGAGGAGGCGCAAGCGGTGCCCGACCAGGGGCCGCCGTATGCATCCACCCGCGACCTCGAGGAGACGGACGGGCTGATCCTCGGTTCACCGACCCGCTTTGGCAACATGGCCGCGCCGCTGAAATACTTCCTCGACGGCACCAGCGGTCTCTGGGCCAGCGGCACCCTCGTGGACAGGCCCTTCGCGGTCTTCACCAGCACCGCATCGATGCACGGCGGCCAGGAGACCACGCTGCTCAGCATGGCCCTGCCCCTGATCCACCAGGGCATGCTTTGGGTCGGCGTGCCCTACTCCGTACCCGAACTCACCAGCACCTCCAGCGGCGGCACGCCGTACGGGCCGTCGCACGTCGCGGGCGCCGATAGTCAGCGCGAGATCACGCGCGAGGAACGGCGCATCGCCGAGGCCCTCGGCGAGCGGGTCGGCCGGCTGGCGGGCCGGCTTGGGCAGGAACCGGCGAGTTGAACCAGGTCGATGCCGGACGCTGGCTGACCCTGGGCGGCTACTTCGGTCTGTTTCTGCTGATTCTGGTCTGGACGAGCCTCGTCGATCCGCCCCAGCACCTGCCACGCTCTCTGGTGCTGCTGGTGCTGCTGTTACCGCTGCTGGCGCCGCTCCGCGGGCTGCTGCACGGCCGCGTCCGGACCCACGCCTGGACCAGCCTGCTGTCGCTGTTGTACGTCGCCGTCGGCATCACGCTCTCCGCAGTGGAGGCGGACCGGGTCTACGGGCTGGCGATGCTGACCTTCGCGCTGCTGCTGTTCGGGGGGAGCCTGCTCTACGTGCGCGCCGCGCGCACGGCAGGGAGCTGACGGGATCGTCAGTGCCCGGCAGGCCGGGGCCGCAGGTGATCGCGGATAAACGGGATCGTCAGCCGGCGCTGTTCGGCCAGTGCAGCGAGGTCCAGGCGATCGAGGAGCGTCAGCAGGAATTCGAGGTCGCGGCACTCGTGCCGGAGCAGGTACTCCGCCACCGCATCGCTCAACTGCAACCCGCGCAGCCCGGCGCGCTTCTGCAGGATCGCCTTCAACTCGAGATCGCCGGGCTGATCGATCCGGAACACCGGACCCCAACCGAGTCGCGAAACCAGGTCCGGAAGGCCGCAGTCGAGGCCCTCCGGGGCCGTTCGCGACGCGATCAGCAGCTGACCCCCACGCTCGCGCACGCGGTTAACCAGGCCAAAGAGCTCACGCGCCCAATGCGGCGCGCCGGCGACGGCCTGCAGGTCATCCAGGGCCAGCAGGTCCAGCCGGGACATGCCCTCGAGCACGATCGCGGGATCCTGGCGGCCCAGTTCCGCCAGCGGCAAGTAGGCGCAGGATCGATCCCGCGCCGAGGCCTCGTGGCAGGCTGCCTGCAGCAGATGGGTCTTGCCGCAGCCCTCCGCGCCGTGCAGGAAGAGCTGACGTTCGCTCGCGGGCCCGGAGGCCCCTGCCATGCCGCGCAGGGTCGCCACCAGCAGATCGTGGCTGCCCGCGTGGAAGGTCTCGAACCGCGAGCTGTCGCGCAGCCGCAGGTCGAGCGGCAGTTGCCCAGCCCTCATGCCGGGGGCGATTCGCGATTGCCGCCCGCGGCCCGCAGGTTCCGCCGAGCGCGCTGCCCCCAGACCACGGTGTACGCCAGCCCGCTGGCAACCGTGGTAAAGGCGACGATCGCGATCAGGAGCCGGATCCAGACCGGATCCAGCTCCAGGATTCCCACCTTCAGTATCGCGCCCAGCACCAGCAGGATCTGGAAGAGGGTGTTGATCTTGCTGATCATCAGTGGCTCGACGTGCAGGGGACCCACCCAGTGCCGATAGGCGAGCGACCCCAGCGACAGCCACAGATCGCGCCCGGCAACCAGAAACAGCAGCCAGATCGGGAGCAGCCCGCTCAGGGTCACGGCCAGATAGATGCCCAGCATCAGTATCTTGTCTGCCGCCGGATCCAGCCAGGCGCCAAGGCGCGTGGTCCAGCCGTAACGGCGTACGAGATGACCATCCACCACATCGCTGAAGCCGGCGATGGCGAGCAGCACCAGCGCCGGCCAGTAGTCGCCCTGATAGAGGAACCAGACAATCGGGATGGTCAGGAACATCCTGGCCAGCGTGATCAGATTGGGCAGCTGGCGGAGACTCATCGGCTGGCGCGTGGGGTCCGGAACCACAGGTCGACCTCCGCGCCGTCGCGGGGCGCTTCCGCGGCGGCAAAGCCCTCGCCTGCCAGCACCTCGGCCAGGGCGCGCCGGTCCAGACCGCTGCTCAGCGCGAGCACCGCGCCGTCCGGCAGCAGCCGGCGAATCTGTACCGACTCGACGGCCTCCAGGGCGTCCAGACGCGCGCGCAGCAACTGCAACTCGGCGACACCGGCCACGCCGGCGAAGCCGACCAGCGCCGACTCGTCCGCGACCAGGATTCGGGCCACGCGGACACCAAGCCGATCCATTGCCTGCGCCGCCGCCTCTCGCGCCGCTCCGGCGGCCGATGGGGCGGTGGTGTCCGCCTGCACCTCGTAGCCGCGATGGGACAGCCACGCGCGGGCCCGGACCCGGTCACCGCGGTATGACAAATGAAGCAGCAGCAGACCGTCCGGATCGTAGCGGCGGCTGGGCTCCACCAGTGCCTCGGTCACACCGCCGACAATGTCGGCGGTGTGTATCTGCCGCCGGTCCTCGAGATCCGCCAGCGGGATGAGCAGCGGCAGATCGCGGCCGGCCGCCCACTCCCGAAGCGACGCGAGCACCGACTCCTCGTCCATCCCCAAGCCGAGCAGCAGGCGCCGGTCCTCGCGCTCCAGCACGACCCACGCCAGCAGCGCGGGCTGCGATCCGGCCCAGATCGGCACCGCCGCCTCCTGCAGTGCGGACCGGAGACGGGCACGGTCGAAGGCGAGCAGGAAGCGCTCCGGACCCCGGCGTTCCCGCGAGTGCAGCCAGCGCCGGTCGGCATCCGCCAGCATCGCCGCCGCGAGATCGGACAGGGCCGGGGACCGGAAACCCGCGATTCGGAGCAGCGCCTCATCGAGACCGGCGGCCACCGCCGCCTCCTCGCCGGGGGCGTCCACCATCAGTTCGAGCAGTGCGGCGCGCGCCGGGCTCACCAGCAACAGGAGGAGCCCCAGCACCGCGAAGGCCCGCTGCGGCCATCCCGCCAGCCCGCCACAAGGCGTCCGCGCCCCCACGCCGCCGGAACCGGCGCAGGGCTGCCGCGCGCGCTCCGGCGCCCGGCTCAACGCGGCGCAACCCCGGAATCCACTGACCTGAGCCATTACTTGCCTCTCCACCAACGACACCAGCACACCGAACAGGAGGCAACATAGCACAGCCGGGGAATCATCCCGGAGCCGCTTTTTGCATGGGCTAGCGCCCGTCGCTACCATTCACTACCCGCGTTCACGAGACTCTCCATGCCCGAATCCCAGCCCGGTCTGACCTACCGCGATGCCGGTGTCGACATCGACGCAGGCAATGCCCTGATCGACCGCATCAAGCCGTACGCCGCGCGCACGCGGCGGCCCGGCGTGCTCGCAGGGCTCGGGGGCTTCGGTGCACTCTTCGAACTGCCGGTCGAGCGCTACCGCAGACCCGTGCTGGTATCCGGTACCGACGGCGTCGGCACCAAGCTTCGTGTCGCGCAGGAACTGGGCCGGCACGACACGATCGGCATCGACCTGGTCGCGATGTGCGTGAACGACATCATCGTGCAGGGCGCGGAGCCGCTGTTCTTCCTCGACTACTACGCAACCGGCCGCCTGGACGTGGATGTCGCCGCCGACGTGGTGAAGGGGATCGCGGAGGGTTGCGAACAGGCCGGCTGCGCGCTGGTGGGTGGCGAGACGGCCGAGATGCCGGGGATGTACCCGGACGGCGACTACGATCTCGCCGGGTTCGCGGTCGGGATCGTCGAGAAGGACGAGCTCCTCGACGGCAGCCGTGTGCGCGCGGGTGACGTCCTGCTGGGCATGTCCTCCAGCGGACCGCACTCCAACGGGTACTCGCTGATCCGGCGCGTACTGGAACTCAGCGCAGCCGACCTCGAGCAACCGCTCGGCGGCGCCGGGGAGGTCACCCTGGGCGACGCGCTGCTCGCCCCCACGCAGATCTATGTGCGCGCGGTGCTCAGGCTGCTGCGAACCGGGCGCGTGCACGCGCTGGCACACATCACCGGGGGCGGGCTCACCGAGAACCTGCCGCGAGTCCTGGCGCGCGGGCTCGATGGCCGGGTCGACCTCGCGTCCTGGCCGCGCCCGCCGGTCTTCGACTGGCTGCAGGGCACAGGCGGCGTTGCCGAGCCGGAGATGCTGCGGACCTTCAACTGCGGTATCGGCATGGTCGCCGTGCTGCCGGAGGGCGGTGTGGATGCCGCCATCTCGGAGCTGGCGGCGACGGGTATCTCCGCCTGGCCGATCGGCGTGGTCACCGAGGGGTCCGGCGCGCCCACGATCCACTACATCGCCTCATGATGCCCGGATCGGAGGGGGCGGCCGGCGCGGGCAACAGTCGCGCACCGGACTCCCCGAAGCGGCTCGCGGTACTGATCTCGGGGCGCGGGAGCAACCTGAAGGCCCTGATCGATGCCTGCGCCGATGGCCGGGTGAACGCCCGGATCGTGGTGGTGATCAGCAATCGTCCCAGCGCCCCGGGCCTGGCCCACGCGCGGGAGGCGGGGATTCCGCAGCTGGTGATCGACCATCGCCGGTACGCCGACCGCGAGGCCTTCGACCGCGCGCTGGGCGACAGCCTTGCCAGCCATCAGCCGGACCTGGTCGTGCTCGCCGGATTCATGCGCGTGCTCACGCCCGGCTTCGTCAGGCGCTTCGAGAACCGGATGGTGAACATTCATCCGTCCCTGCTGCCCGATTTCCGCGGACTGGACACCCATGCCCGCGCGCTGGAGGCCGGCGTTGCACACCACGGCGTCAGCGTGCACTTCGTCACCGCGGAACTCGACAGCGGTCCCGTGATCATGCAGGCTCGGGTCCCGGTCGGCCCTGGCGACACCCCGGATACGCTGGCCGCACGGGTGCAGGCAGCGGAGCATCGCCTCTACCCTGCCGCGGTGGAGATGATCTGTTCAGGGCGGGTTCACGCCGCGGGCAACAACATATGGTGCAACGGACAGCGGCTGGAACGTCCCCTGCTGCTGGATCCGGCACCGGAGGTCACGAAACCATGCGCTGGCACCAGCTGATCCTGATCCTCTGCCTGGCGGGTACCGCCCAGGCCGGGGCGGCAACCACGATCCCGCCGTACACCGCCACTTACGAGGCGCATGCCTTCGGCAACCTCCTGATTGCCCAGAGCACGCTGAGCCATGACGGCGAAAACCTGCACATGGCCCTGGATGCCCACGTATCCGGCTTCCTGCGCCTGCTCGGACGCTTCGAATTTGACCGGGAGGCGATCTTCCGCCCGGAGGTCGACCATCCGCGCCTGCTGAGCACCCGCAGCGGCAGCATCACGCCGCGCCGCGAACGCAGAACGGAGACCCGGTTCGACTGGAGCGAGGGGCGCGCCCGCGGCCAGCACAACGGCAAGGCCTTCGAGGTACAGGTCCCGCCCGACACCCTGGACTTCCTGTCGTCGGTGTACGTGACCATGACCGGACTGCGCGACGGGGACTTCGACTCCACCCTCCGCCTGTCCGTCCTCGAACGCGACCGGCTGCGCGAGTACACGCTGGCACTGGAGGGCCAGGAGCAGATCAACACCGAGCTGGGCAAAAAGGACACCCTCCGGGTGGTGCGCACGAGTGATGACAGCGACGTGGAACTCTCCGGCTGGTTCGCTCCCGATCTGCACTACCTGCCGATGCGCCTGGACTACGAGGCCGACGGTCGCGTCTTCAGGCTGGAACTGACCAAGCTCGAATGGCACGAACCCGTGATTGCTCCGGAGAAGGCGCGGCCATGACCGATACCCATGACCTGGCGGTGATCGGCAGCGGCCCCGGAGGCTACCGGGCCGCCGTCCTCGGCGCCCTGCGCGGTCTCGACGTCGTGATCATCGAGGGGAGCGAGTGGGGCGGCTGCTGCCTGAACCGTGGCTGCGTGCCGAAGAAGGACTGGTATCACAGCGCCCGGCTGATTGCGGCACAGGAACACTTCGAGGGCCGTGGGATCCGCGGAACCCTGTCGGGCAACCTGGACCAGGCATGGACCCACCAGCACGAGGTGGTCACAACCGTACGGAACAGCTACCGGAGCTATCTCAAGCACCTGAAGGTGCGCAGCGTGGACGGACACGCCCGGCTCGTCGGCCCGGAGGAGATCGAGGTCCGGGGGAGCAACGGCACCCTGACCGTGCGGGCGCGCCACACCATCATCGCCACCGGGGCCGAGCCGATCGTGCCGCAACCCTTCGAACTCGCGGAGGGACGCATCCTCAGCACCGACACGCTGTTCGATCGTCCGCCGCCAGCGGGCGAGCGCGTGGCGGTGATTGGCAGCGGCGTGGTGGCCACCGAGTTTGCGTACATTCTCCGGATGCTCGGCCGGGAGATCACCTGGCTCACCCGCTCGCGTCCCCTGTCCCGGCTGGGCTTCAGCCCGCAGGCCCTGTCGACCCTGAACAGCCGGCTCGCTGCGGCGGACGTAAAGCCGCGGCAGGTGCCGGGCTACGAGGCCGTGCACCACGGCGAGGACGGGGTGACGATCACCGCCTCCGACGGCCAGCGCTTCGAGGTCGACTGGGTCCTGCTGGGGACCGGGCGCAGACCGCATACCGACGGGCTGGGACTCGAAGACCTGGGCATTGGAACGGACCGGAACGGCTTCGTGATGCGCACTGAAACCCTCCAGACCACGGTACCGAACATCTATGCGATCGGGGACGTCGCCGGACACTGGATGACCGCCAACCACGCCCTGTCGGATGCCACCATCGCAGTCGATAACATTCTCGGCGGCAACGAGCGCCGCCAGGACGGCCGGTTCGTGCCCATGGTGGTCTACAGCGCGGTCGAGATGGCCCGGCTCGGCATGGACGAGGACACCGCGGAGGACGAGGAACTCGAGCCCGCGGTCGGCTTCGCCGCGTTCGAGACCTCGCCGCGCGCGCTCGGTCAGGACGAACCGGAGGGTTTCGTACGGCTGATCGGCGACATGGACAGCGGCGCGCTGCTGGGCGGCGAGATCATCGGCGGCGATGCCGGCGAGCTGATTCACCTGCTGTCGCTGGCACCCGACCGTGACACGGCCCTCGCATGGCTCGCGCGCGGGACGTGGAACCACCCCGCGCGCGCGGAGGAAATCCTGAATGCCACCGAGACCCTGGCCTCCAAATGGCACCTGCAGGCGGCCATCTTCGGAGACGGCAGAGGGGCTTGAGAAGAGTCAAAACCGGCCACGGAAGAAGACCGAAACACACGGAATGACGTGAAAGGCGTGCAATCCCCCGCTCCCGCTTGCGGGCCAGGTGTGCCAGGCTACGGGGGGACTCGAACCGCCGCAGGCGGGCCCCCACCCCAACCCTCCCCCGCAAGCGGGGGAGGGAGCCTTTATCCTGTGGGACGGTGCGGATCGCGATGACCGTCCGTCACTTCCGTGTTCATCCGTGCTCTTCCGTGGCCCGTTCTTCCGTGGCCCGTTCTTCCGTGGCTGGAACTTCGGGCTGAACACCCTCGGCGGCCCGGGCGTCAATCGCCGGCGACGGTCATCGCCTCGACCAGGATCGAGCCGGTACGTATGTTGCCGCGGATATCGACGTCGCTGCCGACCGCGCCGATCCCGCGGAAGACGTCGCGGAGATTGCCGGCGATGGTGATCTCTTCGACCGGGTAGGCGATCTCGCCATTCTCGACCCAGAAGCCCGCGGCCCCCCGGGAATAATCGCCGGTCACCAGGTTGACGCCCTGGCCGATCATCTCCGTGACCAGCAGGCCCGTACCCATGTCTGACAGCAGCGCCTGCAGTCCCTTCTCCCCGGGATGCGGCTTGACGCTGACATTGCGCGCGCCGCCCGCATTACCGGTGGTGCGCAGCCCCAGCCGCCGGGCCGCGTAGCTGTCGAGGATGTAGTCCTGCAGCACGCCCGCGGTGACCAGGTCCCGCGGCCGCGTGCGCACCCCCTCGCCATCGAAGGGCGCGCTGCCCAATGCGCCGGGCAGCAGCGGATCCTCGACGATATGCATCCAGTCGGGAAAGATCTCCTGTCCAGCCGCATCGAGCAGGAAGGAGCTCTTGCGATACTGTGCGCCGCCGCTGACCGCCCGCGCGAAGCTACCGATCAGGCTGCGCGCCATCTCCGGCACGAACAGCACCGGGCACTGTCGCGTCCCGAGCTTGCGCGCGCCGAGACGGCGTAGCGCCCGCTCCGCGGCCTCGCGTCCGATCGCCTCGCCGGCAGGCAGCCAGGAGGGGTCGCGCGAGGTGCCGTAGGCGTAGTCGCGCTGCATGCCGCCGTCGCCACGGGCGACGAGGGCGCAGGAGATGGAGTGCCGGGTGCTGCGGTAGCCGCCCATGAAGCCCTGGGTGTCGCCGAGCACCGACATCGCGCGACGGGTGCTGACGCTCGCACCCTCGGAATTGTCCACCCTTGGGTCCACCCCGAATCCGGCGGTTTCGACCTGCCGCGCGAGATCGATGGCCCGGCCCGCCGGACAATCCCAGGGGTGATCGAGCTGGAGATCGGGCCAGTCCCGCGCCTGCTCGTCGGGATCGGGGAGGCCGGCGTGCGGGTCCGGCTCGGTGTGCCGTGCAATGCGGCAAGCGGCCTCCGCGGTCTGCCTGAGCGCCTCGGGGCTGAAGTCGGTCGTCGAGGCCGCCCCCTTCGACTGTCCGAAGTACGCGACCAGGCCCATCTGCTGGTCTCGCTCGTATTCCAGCGTCTCGACCTCGCCCCTGCGCACCGTTACCGCGAGCCCCACGTTGTGGCTTACCGCCGCCTGCGCGGCCGACGCGCCGCAGGCGCGGGCATGATCGAGGATCATGGCCACCCGCTCCTGCATCGACTCCGGGGTGTGGGAGAGTTCCTGAACTTCCGGTGTTGCTTGACCCATGCGCCTTGTCCATTTCCTGCCGTGGCCGGAAGCTGCCCCGGCCATGTCTGCAAAAGGGAGAATCGGATGCCCGCGCGCGATGTCCGCGCGGTCGTCAGGCTCAGGGGCTCGCGCCGTGCTTGTTCACCGCGGCCCGATTGCCCCATTGCTCCAGGTCGGCCACGTACACGCCCGCCCAGTAGAGCAGTCCGATGCTGTCCCGGGTGTGGCCTCCGACCAGTTCCTGTCCATCCTCCAGATGGATGCCGTGGGCAAAGTCCTCCGCCTGCGAACGGGACCGGAAGACGTGCCACTGCACGACGTGATCGGCACCATGGCCCTCCGGCAGTGACTTCTCCTCCTCGAGAAACGCGAGCTGGGTCATATGACCTCCTGAATGTCGTTGCTTGCCGACCGTCCGCCGGGGTCTCAGGCCGCCTGGGTGCCGCCAACCGTCATGCCGTCGATGCGCAGCGTGGGTTGCCCGACCCCCACCGGTACCCCCTGCCCCTCCTTGCCGCAGGTGCCCACACCCGTATCCAGTTCGAGATCGTTACCGATCATCGAGACCCGCGTCAGCACATCCGGACCGTTGCCGATCAGGGTGGCCCCCTTCACCGGGCGGGTTACCCGACCGTTCTCGATCAGATAGGCCTCGGATGCGGAAAAGACGAACTTCCCTGAGGTGATGTCGACCTGCCCGCCACCGAAATTCACCGCATAGAGACCACGGTCCACCGAGGCGAGGATCTCGCCCGGCTCGGTCGTGCCGGGGAGCATATAGGTGTTCGTCATGCGCGGCATCGGCAGGTGCGCGTAGGACTCACGGCGGCCATTGCCGGTCGAATGCGTCCCGCTCAGCCGGGCGTTCAGCCGGTCCTGCATGTAACCCCGCAGATAGCCGTCCTCGATCAGCGTCGTCTGCTGGGTCACCGTGCCCTCGTCATCGACGTTCAGCGAGCCGCGTCGGCCGGGCATGGTCCCGTCATCGACGATGCTGATTCCCGGAGCGGCGACCCGTTCCCCGATGCGTCCTGCGAATGCCGAGGTCCCCTTGCGGTTGAAGTCGCCCTCCAGGCCGTGGCCGATGGCCTCGTGCAGCAGCACGCCCGGCCAACCCGGCCCGAGCACCACCTTCATGGTCCCGGCGGGCGCATCCACCGCCTCGAGATTCACCAGGGCCTGGCGAACCGCCTCGCGGGCGTAGGCACCGGCGCGGTCGGCTTCGGTGAAGAAGGCATAACCCGAACGTCCGCCGCCACCCGATGAACCGGACTCGCGGCGCCCGCCCTGTTCGACCAGAACCTGCACGTTCATGCGTACCAGCGGCCGCACATCCGTGACGAGCTCGCCGTCGGCGGTCAGTATCAGCACCACCTCGCGCACCCCTGCAAGGGAGCAGATGACCTGCGTGACGCGGGGATCGGCTGCGCGGGCAACCGCGTCCATGTGCTTGAGGAGCTCGATCTTGCGACCCTCGTCCAGCGATCCCAGCGGGTCATCGGGCAGATACAACGCGGTATCGCGCGCGGCACCCGGCCGAACCGGGATCGAGCCGGTCTGCCCGGCGCTGGCGATGCTGCGCGCGGTACGGCCGGCCTCCAGCATCGCGGGAAGGCTGATCTCGTCGGAATAGGCAAAGCCGGTCTGCTCGCCCGAGATCACCCGGATGCCGACGCCGCGTTCGATGTTGAAGCTTGCGCTCTTCACCAGCCCATCCTCGAGCGACCAGCCCTCCTGGGAAGTGAACTGGAAGTAGCAGTCACCGCCGTCCGTGCCGCGGCCGAAGGTCGCGCCCAGTACGGAAGCGAGCCCGTCATCGGTAATGCCGCCGGGCTCAAGCAGGGTTTCTCGGGCAAGGCTGTCAATCATGGTGATTCCTGTGATGTTCGCTTCGGTGGAATGGTTCCCCGCCTCGGTGGAGCGGGCGGGAGCGCGCTCAGCCGTCCGTGTCGGGCGCCTCGACCTCGCAGGCCAGCCGACGGTGATGCACCGCCGGAAAGAGCTTGCGGATGCGTCCCACGCAGTCGCAGCTCAGGTCGGCGATCAGCACTCCGGGATTGCGGCCCAGCTGTGCCACGACGCGGCCCCAGGGATCCACCAGCGCGCTGTGACCGTAGGTCTCGCGTCCGTTCACGTGGAAGCCGCCCTGGGCCGCGGCCAGCATGAACAGCTGGTTCTCGATTGCACGGGCCCGCAGCAGGATGTCCCAGTGGGCCTGACCGGTCTGCGCGGTGAAGGCCGAGGGCATCGCCACGAACTCGGCCCCCTGGTCCAGCAATCCCCGGAACAGCTCCGGAAAGCGAAGATCGTAGCAGACGGCCAGCCCCATCCGCCCGAAAGGCGTATCGAGCGTGACGATATGGTCACCGGACTCGTAGATGCGCGACTCGGCATAGTGCTCGTCGCCATCGGGGATGCGCACGTCGAAGAGGTGCATCTTGTCATAGCGGGCCACGCGCCGGCCCTGGTCGTCATACACCAGGCAGGCCGAACGCGCCCGGTCACCGCGGGCGGTGCGCAGAGGCACCGTGCCCCCGACCAGCCAGATCCCTAGCCGACGGGCCTGCTCGGCCAGAAAGCCCTGCAGCGGACCCTCGTCGGGATCCTCCGCGATCTTCAGGACGTCGCCGTCCTGCATGCCCATCATCGCGAAATTCTCGGGCAGCACCACCAGCCCCGCCCCCTTGCTCGCGGCCTCCTTCAACAGCCGCTTCGCCTCCAGCAGGTTGGCCTGGGGCTGCGGTCCCGACGCCATCTGTATGGCGGCAACATTCGTCATGGCATGCACCATTCGCTCATCAGTCTGCAGTTCCCTGCTCCGCTCTCACGCGCGCCGTTACTTCTGGGTCGGACCACGGTCCGGTCACGAAATATTCCACCCGTGCGGCCTCCTCCACCTGGTCCCCGATACCCAGCGCGCGCTCGACCACCAGTACGACCACCCCGGTGACCGGTCCTCCCAGCAACGCCCCGACGATGGGCAGGGTGGAACGCAGGCGCGGCACCACGACGATCGACTGTTCGAAGTCCCGGGCGACGAGGCCGGTACGACCACTGACCCTGACCACGGCCGACGGGCTCTCGATCTGCAGCTCCGGAACAAGCAGATCGCCGCCGTCCAGCAGCGCCTCGCCGGCCATGCGATCGAAGGCCAGCCCTTGAGTATAGACATCCCTGAAGTCGAGGCGCAGACGCCTCGGCACGAGGTCAAGGCTGACCAGCCCCAGCAGGCGCCCGGCTCCGGGATCGACATCGCGCAACTGCCCCCCCTGCACGTCGATCTCGATCCGTCCCCGCAATGCGGCAAGTTCCGGGGCATAGAGCGACCCCGGCCAGGACAGTCGCAGCCGGCCCGTGCCCTCGCCCTGCTCGAGCGCTTCCGAGATACCCATGGATCCGAGGCCCTGTCCCCAGTCGCTGCCGCTGACCTCCGTCTCGAGCCGCGACTCCGTGCCACCGTCCGGCGTCACCAGCCAGTCGCCCTCACCCTCGAGCGCCACCCCCTCCAGGGGCGAGACCGCACGCAGGCGACTGAGCTCGAGGCCTGCGTCCACCGGCTGCAGCTCGATTTCGACGCCGGCGAACTTGAGCCCCGCGAGACGCAGATCGTCCACACGCAGGTCGATCGCTGGCCATCCCCTGGGGTCCGCAAGGCCCGATGCCACCCCGTCCCTGGACCGCTCCGGCTGCTCCGCCCATCCATCCAGGTGCAGACGTTCCAGGTGCACGTACCAGCGTTCCGGCTGCGCAGGGTCAGCGGGGGGATCCGGCCGAGCCGACCAGACCCGCCCCTGCAGCCATTCGGAGTCGATGTCGACACGACGACCATAGTCCGTCGGCGACAGGCGGGCCCGCAGCCCGGGCAGGGACCGGCCACGCCAGCGCAGGCTGTCCCGAACCTCGATCTCGGCCCGGTGCAAGCGCAGACCGTCGGCGGTACCGTCCAAGG